>JAKDNQ010000079.1 GCA_030456405.1 Nitrospira sp. | reverse complement strand
GTCCGACATTCATCGAGCCGCGCCGTTCCCGTCTCGCGACCACTCGCAGACACTTCGCTCCGGTAACCTCTCCACAACCGTTTATCACTCCGCAGAGGTCTGGCTCTGTCCTTCCTGACAGTGGTATCATGCCCCGAGCACTCATGAGGAGGCCGGTGTGGATCTTGATGCATTCAGACAAATGGTCGCCAAAAACCCCAAGGGCTTTCTCGGACGTTACGGGCTCGGGAATAAACTCATTCAGGAAGGCGGCAATCTCGAAGAAGCGGTCGAGCACCTGACCGTCGCGACGCAATTGGACCCGACCCATGTGGCGTCGCACCTCCATCTCGGACGCGCCTTAATTTCTTTGGGGCGCAAGAACGAAGCGAAGCCCATCTTGCAAGCCGGCATCGACGCCTCACGCTCCGGTCGATCCAACGGAGGAGGCGACTTGGTCCCTGAGATGGAAGCGCTGTTACAAGCAATGGGATAACGAATCGGATTGCGATGAAGCAAGGAGTTCCCCATGAAGATTGAAGAAGCCAGGCAGCGAATCGAATCGGCGATGACGCAATACGGAGTTCATGCCGGAGCGGCGATCGATTTAGTCATCAGCGAGGTGAAGTCCGATTTCGGCATTTCCACGGCCAATGAATTGATCGATGAGTTCGACCTCGAATTACAATACAACATCGCCCCGATAGAACCAGGATACTCAAGCAGCTAGTCGGAAACTTCGCCTTGCCCAGCATTTGGTGCGCCATCTCCGGACATGGCTACGGCCACGCGGCGCAAGTGGCGCCTGTTCTCAATGCACTGGGCACACTCGTGCCCGGTCTGACAGCTATCCTCCGCACGACTGTCCCTGCCGCGTTTTTCCAAGACCGCCTGACAATCCCTTGGGAGCACAGCCCCGTCCAACAGGACATCGGATGCATTCAAAATGGGCCTCTCACGATCGACATCGATGCGACCTGGATAGCGCACCAACACTTTCACGCAACCTGGAGCACTCGTCTGTCCAACGAAATCACCGCCATAAGAGCCGCATCACCTGCGATGGTTGTCGCCGACATCGCCTACCTCGCTATTGAGGCCGGTTCCCGCGCGCAAATACCGACCATCGCCTTGGCAAGCTTGACCTGGGACCTTGTGCTTAAGGAATACTGCCACGCATCAGATCATGCACAGCAGCAGTTGATTCAGCACATCCGTGAGTCCTATGCGAAAACCGATACGGCCATTCGCATCATGCCTGCCCCCAAGATCGATATCTTCTCCAAGATGATCGATATCGGCCCAATCGCCGACCCCGCCTCTCCTGAACGAGACCGACTCGCTTCAGCACTCGACCTGGCGCCCAATGAGAAAACCGTCCTGGTGGGATTCGGCGGTATTCCTCTCACGTCTCTCCCGCTTGAACAGATCGAACGGCTGCGCCATTATCGCTTCCTCTTCGACGGCCCAATCCCATCTGGATGTTCCCGGATTCATTCCATCAAGACACTCCCATTCTCCTTTAAGACCCTGCTGGCTTCCGTCGATGTCATTATGACCAAACCAGGTTACGGCACCATCGTTGAAGCCGTGGCGCTTCAACAGCCGGTCCTGTACGTCCGCCGATATAATTTTGCCGACGAGCAGCCCTTGGTCGACTACCTGCATCGATACGGGCGTGGCGTGGAACTCTCACTCGACGACTTCACGCAAGGCCGCTGGGAGGCAGCCTTGCACCAAGCGATAGACATACCGGCGCCTTCGTCGCCACCGCCACCCTCCACCGGAGCAACTGATGCGGCTGCCTATATCGCGCAGCATTTCGAAACGGTGGGACGCTTATATCCTGACGACCGCTCGTAATGGCCGATCATGCACCTACTTGTTCGCTTCATCGCCATTCTCGTTCGAATCTGCGAGAACTTACTCTTGCAGGATGCTCAAAAAGGCGACGATTCTCACCCACCAAGCCCCGGCGGTCATTTCACCCGCCCTCCCTGAGTCCGCCAAGACAGACTCTTTGCCCTGGGACACGCCTCGTCCCAGGCAAGGCCACCAGCGAGAACTTTCCGATTCTTCATGCCTCACTTAAGGGGAGTGGCCGAGGCTGCCCTTTACTGCGCGCCTTATTCTCACCCGCCCAACCCTGAGCACGCGGCTCGACTGAGCTCGCCGAAGTCCGAGACGTGCTCTTGTCCCAGGCGAGCACGTTTCTATAATGCTCCCTCCAAGCTCGCTCGTTACTTCTTCAGGGATGGGGGCTGATTGATCTTCCACTGCGCGCGTCCAACGAGGGCCTTCTCAGGCCGCGCGTTGCGCGAGCACAGAAGATCATCAGGCTCCATCCCCTCCCTGTTCTGCGAGCAAGAAGGGCACCTGGCCGGCTCCCCGCTCCCTTTTTCAGCATCCTGCCAAAACATACATCCTTTTGCCCGTTCTATCCGTAGAATGCTATAGTCGGGGCGGACATGCGATGACCACGGCTGTTCTTCATCATTCGCTCTGGTAATGGACAATCCCTCTCGATACACCACTTCGACGATCGACCCAATCTTACTGGCTCGCGTGGTCAAAGGCGATCAGCAGGCGTTCAGTCAACTGTATGACCACTCAAGCACGCTCTTGTTCACATTGGCGGTCAGGATGTTGGGGAGTCGAGAGGAAGCGGCGGAGCTTTTGCAGGATGTCTACTTGGAAGTCTGGAGGAAAGTTTCCCGCTATGACGTCGGGCGTGGAACTCCGGTTGCTTGGCTGATCACCCTCACCAAGAGTCGAGCCATCGACCGGCTACGGGCTAGAACCTCACGAGGCTATCGGGCTACCGATTCACTGCAAGGCGAAACGACGACACAGGTGGCCGACCCTGGTCCAAGTCCGCTTGAGACGCAGGCCGATCAAGAACTGCGTACTGCGGTCGGAGCCGCTGTGGCAGGACTCCCTCAGTCCCAGCAGCAAGCGATTGAACTCGCCTATTACGAAGGACTCTCTCATACCGAAATCGCCGCGCGGCTGAATCAGCCGCTGGGGACCGTCAAGACGCGGATCAAACTGGGGATGTCCAAACTTCGAGAGAGCCTCCAACAATGGGGGCATTATGGTGAGCAGCAATGACGCATGAAGAACTAGAAGAATCGGTCCCCTTGTATGCGGCAGGGGCGCTGGACCGAAGCGAGCGACAAGCTCTAGAGGCCCACTTACTCTCCGGCTGCGTCTCCTGCCACGCTGCGCTGAAGGACTATCAATCCGTCGCCGCCCTTCTCCCGCTTGCGCTCAGCCCGATTGCGCCTCCACGCTCTCTCAAAGCCACTATCATGGCTGAGCGAAACCCCGCACCGCTTCCAGCTGAAGCGGCGCCGAACGAATCAGCCCGGCAGAGTCTGGAGCCTGGCGAATGGATGAACCATCTCTTTCCACCCGTCGCCCCTGCCCGATCATCGTCACTCCCCTGGGCCCTGGGCTTTGCCACGCTTCTCATCGTGGCGGTCGGTGGATATATTGCCTGGAACGTGTCGACAGAACGTTCCGTCACGACATCGAATATTCAGCAGCTCGAAGCATCCCTCAAGGAGACCTCAACGAAGTTTGCACATTTACAGCATGAGGTCAGCGGCCAAGCCAAAACCCTCACCGAATTACGCAACGAACTGCAGCAACGAATGAACGAGGTAGCGGAAGCCAAGGAACAGCTGACCCAACGCGAGGCTGAGCTGGAAGAGATGCGTGTGCAATTAAGTCAACGAGGGAACACTCGCACCGGCGAGACTCCGCAAGACGAATTCTCCACACTCCTTCGAACTCCCAACGTCAAGCCCGTCTCCCTCACCGGATCGGACATGGCGAAACAGGCCACGGGATTCCTCCTGTACGATTCACGCACTCAAAAAGTATGGCTCTATTCCATAAACCTCCCCGAATCTCCCCATGGCACGACCTATCAGTTATGGGCCATTCGCGATAAACCCGTGAGCATCGGGACCTTTAACATGGATACAGGAAAAACCGCTCACTTATTGGTCAAGAAGGTGTCGGGCTTCGCAGAGGCGAAGACCTTTGCCGTCAGCCTTGAGCCCTCAGGCGGTCGCCCACAACCGACTGGACCGATCTATCTCCTGAGCCGATCGTAATGCGGTCTGTCTGGTTCATCTGGTTTTTCTGGTCTATCTGGTTTGTCTGGTTCAACCACACAAACAAAACAAATCAAACAAACCTAAGCGGGACAGATCAGACAAATCAAACAACGGTTTTCTGTCGAGGAGGGAATAGTGCCAGGAGACGAGCAGGCGCAGGATGTCACATTTATGCGGATGGCCCTGGAAGAGGCGGCCAAGGCTCCGGCTGTCGGCGAAGTACCGATCGCGGCTTTAATCGTACAAGACAGCCAGGTTCTGGCGAAGGCGCACAATTATCGAGAACTCTGGCAGGACCCCACAGCCCATGCGGAGATCATCGCGATCCGCGTCGCGGCAGCTACACTGGGCACATGGCGATTAACCGACACGACCCTCTATGTGACCGTCGAACCCTGTTCGATGTGTATCGGCGCAATGATCTTAGCGAGGGTATCCCGAGTCGTCTTTGGGGCATGGGACCCGAAAGCCGGCGCCTGTGGATCGCTGTTCGACCTGCCATCAGAGCCGAAGCTGAACCACCGAGTCGCCGTGACCGGCGGAATACTCGAACAGGAGAGTCAGGCGCTCATTCAGAAGTTTTTTAAGAACCTTCGAGAGGCACCGCACTAGCCCGGTCTGTCTAGTCCATCTGGTCTATCTAGTCTGTTCGGTCTATCTCGTTTGATCGATTAAACGAAACTACCCAGATGAACAAGAGAGACCAGACAGACCATTTTCAACATCCTGTCAGATTGCGCTGCGCAATCCGGTCCAAATTCTGAGCGGCCACCGCTGCTTCCCAACCCTTGTCACAGGAAAGCAAACGAACCTTCCAATTACTGTGGAGTCGAGAGCCTTCTGGGACCAGAACCTCTGCATCGACTCCCTCAGTTCGCAAGAGAATCTCGCACTGATGCAACGCTTGCAGTCCGATACCTTGCGCCTTCAGCACCGCTTCTTTCGCAACCCAGTAGCGGAAAAATCTCGGCGCGCGCTGGTCTTCGGCCAACTGCATGATCGATGCATGTTCGGAGGAAGCAAAGTAGCGCTCGGAAAGCTTCTCAACCTCTACCTCCGGGCGAATTCGTTCGAGATCAACTCCAACCTCCTGCCCCTTTGAAACCGCAATGAGCGCACGGCCATGGGCATGAGACATATTGAACGTGATCATGGGTTGGCGTTGTAGCTCGTTCGCCAAGAAGGGTTTGCCTGTCTCACTGCGAGACAGTTCTACGTCACGGGGGCCGATTCGAAGGTATCGGCCAAGCACCGCTCTGAGCCCTCCGTGGGCCAACACGAATCGGACATGATCTTGTTGGCGAACGAACCGAGTCGCCCTCACACATTCATCTTCGTTCAACCAGAAACGGCACTGCTCCAGAAAAGATGAGTTTCCATCGAGCGAGAAACCCCAGACATGAACCGTCCGATCCTCCATCTCGATTGGCGCCGACCATTCGGTTGTCGCAAGCAATTCAATTGATGGGAAGGTCACAATCGACCCGCCGGCGCCAAGATTCACCGGACACCTCTCCAACTCCGTCGGATCATCCATCGTACTGGTCTTCGAGTGATAAGAAACCCGATTGAAAAATCATACTTCCCCAAGGTAAGCTGCCCTCACAGCCGATCGTAGCGACAAAATATCAGCCCTTAGCCTACCCTGACGAGAGATGAGTTCTACCTTGCGGAGAGGTGCGAGAGTGGCCGAATCGGGCAGTCTCGAAAACTGCTGTCCTGGCAACGGGACCGTGGGTTCGATCCCCACCCTCTCCGCCAAACCACGCATGCCTGTCCCGCCGGCTTGATAATCAAGGTCGGTGGGTAGGGTACATCCTTCAGGCAGGCAAATGAATCAGTTCCTTATGCGCCTTTCATCTGCACCTTTTTCTGCAACGCTCTTCTGAGTTCAACCATCGCCAAGGTATCTCGCGCGCAGTATCGCAACAAGGCCTCTTCAATCGTCGCCCGCTCGACCCAATCCGTTTCGACAAAAACCATGCGGTAATACTGGCTCGCGGCATGCCCGCCCTCTTTGATCGCCAGATCATCATAGGCCAATGAAGGGACCATGGCCGGCAACACCGACTTGATGGAATAGGACCCACCGAATGCTGGATGGTAATAATGGTCTCGCACGATCGGGAAGAGATCCCACAGACGACTGATGACGCGTGAGAGCGCAGGCTTGAGTGACGGAAGCGCGGCAGCCAGCTGCTCCAAGATAGATCGCTCGTATGGCGAATAGACGCAGATACTGCCTTGGTCTCCCAGCGATTCCAGCAAGGCTTCGGTCAGCGCCTTCCGGGGATCGCTGACATCCTTGTGAAGAAACTCCTCGTGGCGCAATTCACCTGTTACCTGTTCAATATGATTCGACCACTGAACCGGAAGGGCTTGATAGGGCCTCGTCTCCGAGAATCGCGGCGCCGCTAACATGATCGTCTCGAAATCAAGATGATGCATCGGATACTCCACGGCCTTTAATACAGGGCCGAGTTTCTCGGACACCCACTCGACATTCTCCTTCACACGACGCTGAACCGGCGACAGCTTTGTGCCTGCCGGAATCTCGTCGATCGTCGTTATTCCCTGCTCTGACAATTGACCGACCACGTGTTTCGACCCCGGCAAGTAATGAATCCATCGCGCCGGTTTGTCTTTGGTGCAATGTTCCCAGAAGGGACAATCATAGGGTGTATGACAATGCCGGTCCGGCTCAATGACAGGGGGTTGCGTTTGAAGCAACATGTGACTCATCGTGGCCAACCGTTCAGGCACCGCCGTTCGTCGCTGAGCCACGGCCTCGGACAGATCATGAATGGCGAACAATTCGTTCAGATCGATCGCTCCGTCTCGATAGACATACCCGGTATTGATATGCATAAGACACACGGAGAGGAGCGTCAGCCCTGCGCCCAGTATGACTTCGCTTTGCACGGCAAGATCTTCGAGATGCACGTCTTTGACCTTCGTAGAAGACTTGACCTCGATCAGGCGCCAGCCGCATGGCTGCCCCTCCGCGGTGGAGACACGCTCCAAAATATCGGCGCGAATCAACACCCCATTGTGTAAGAACGCGGCTTCGAAAATAGCCGGCGCCGTGAGGTCCTGAACCAACGCAGCCGTCTGCGCGAGAGCAGCTTCTGTCTGGCGATAGCCCGCAGTCACCAATACACCACCTGGGAAACGACTCCGGGCCAACTCCCCGACTTCTGTTCCCATATCGAACATCGCCTGAGTCGCTGCATCCGGCTTCGTTGCGAGAGAAGGATGATGGACTTCAAGGAACAGACGTTTGTGACATTGCAGCCCGGACAGGAATTTTGACTTTGACAGGCGCGGGGCCTTCGGAAGCGGAACTGATGAGAGTTCGCCGAGTTCAGTCATGGTGGGATGACACTAATCGGACAGACACATATTTGTCCAGCATCCTGTTAGGATGGCCCGCCATGGCCTCCAGCATTGCACAGATCAGAAAATCCGTCTTGACCCTGGCCCTACCGGTCACGGTCAGCACCCTGCTTCAACGTACTGAGGGCATCGCCGCTGTCTTCCTCGTCGGCGGTCTCGGCGCCACATCTATCGCGGCTGTCGGACTCGGCCAGTTGCTCGCCTTCATCGCCACGACGCTCGTCTCTGGATTATCGGTCGGCGCCAACGTCCTCATTGCCCAGCTGTGGGGCGCTCGCCGCACCAAAGATGTCGGAGAAGCCGCGACACATCTCCTCGGATTGGCCGCCATCGTGTCCTGCTCGCTCGTGATACTCGGATTGTCTCTGAATGGGATAATCATGGAGCTGTTGGGCGCTGCGCACGACGTCATCGCGCTCGCCCTTCCCTACTCGAACTTCATCTTCCTGGTCATTCCCTGCACCATCTTCTTGCAAGTCCTCTCGTCGATTATACAAGGCACTGGAGACACCAAAACTCCCATGTACGCTTTGATCGCAGTGAATCTGCTGTATCTCACGATCGCCTACCCACTGATCTACGGACTCTGGGGCCTCCCTACCTTGGGTATCACCGGAGCAGCCGTGGCAACCGGCCTCGCAGAAGGAATGGGCGTGGTCTATCTCCTCTGGTCTTGCCGATCACTCTTAAAGAAATCACTTCGCATCCGGGGCGATCTCTTACGCTCCACCTGGCAAATTGGCGCATCGGTCTCAGGCGAACGGATCTTTCAGCAGGCTGGGATTATCCTCTACACCAAGATCGTCCTACTCTACGGCACGGTGACCTACGCCGCCCATCAAGTCGGCCTATCGATCGAATCCCTGTCGTTCCTCCCAGGATATGGCTTCGCGATCGCAGCCGCCACGATGGTGGGACAGAGTATCGGCGCAGGGAAATATGTCCGGGCAAAATTGGAAAACTGGGAAGCGAATCGCCTGGCCGGTATCGCGATGGCTTCAATGGGCGCGCTGTTTTTTTTCTTCCCCTACATGTTGCTCCGCGCCTTTACCAACGACGAGGCTGTCGTTGAGCTCGGAACGGTGTTCCTCCGGATCGTCGCCATCCTCCAGGTGCCGCTCGCTCTCACCATGGTCCTGGCCGGATCGCTCCGTGGAGCCGGTGATACTCGGTTCATCATGTTGGCAACGACCGTCGGTATGTGGGGAGTCCGCCTGCCCCTCGCAGCCATCGCAGGGCCCTGGCTCGCACTCGATGTGCTCTTCGTCTGGAGCGCCATGATTGCAGATTGGACGGTCAGAATGGGGCTACTCCTCTGGCGGTACCGATCGGAACGGTGGAAAGCGATTCAAGTCATTCGCTAATCCGGTCTGTCTGGTTCATCTGGTTTGTTTTGTTTATCTGGTTAG
>JAKDNQ010000320.1 GCA_030456405.1 Nitrospira sp. | reverse complement strand
AGTAAACAGTGAAAGCCAAGATCCATATCACGCTTAAACAAGGGATTCTCGATCCTCAGGGAAAGGCGATTGAGCATGCGCTTGATTCGCTGGGATTCAGGAATGCAGGCAATGTGCGAGTCGGGAAGTACATGGAAGTGGATGTGGATGAGAAGGATAAGGTCAAGGCCGAGGCTGAGGTTAAGCAGATGTGTGAGAAGCTCTTGGCGAACACGATCGTTGAAGAATACCGGTACGAACTGCAGTGAAAGGTGACGAGTGATGGGTGATGAGTTGATACGGAACGTTCCACGATTCACAGGAGTGAGTTTTCTTCTTTGCATTACACCCATCACTGATCACTCATCACGCATCACAAGGGTGTTGCAATGAAGATTGGCGTTGTCGTTTTTCCCGGCAGCAATTGCGATCACGACTGTCAGCATATTTTTAAGGATGTGTTAGGTCAGTACGTGGAGATGATCTGGCACAAGGAGACGTTGCTTGCGGGTCTGGATGCGATTGTTCTGCCCGGAGGGTTTTCTTACGGCGACTATTTGAGAACCGGCGCTATCGCGCGCTTTTCACCAGTGATGGGTGCGGTGAAGGAGTTTGCGAAGAAGGGCGGGATGGTGCTCGGCATCTGCAACGGATTTCAGATTCTGCTCGAAGCAGGGCTATTGCCTGGGGCCATGCTCCGGAACAAGTCACTGCATTTTATCTGCAAGGATGTGTCTGTAAAGGTTGAGAATGCGGCCACCGCGTTTACCGGCGCTTTTCAATCCGGTCAGGTGCTCAAGATTCCGATCGCCCATGCGGACGGGAACTACTATACCGATCCGGTCACGCTGGCAGCGTTGCAGGCCAACGCGCAGATCGTGCTTCGCTATTGCACGCCGGAGGGCAAGGTGACGCCGGAAGCAAATCCGAACGGTTCATTGGATAATATTGCAGGGATCATCAATGCCGAAGGCAATGTCCTGGGCATGATGCCGCATCCAGAGCGCTGTGCGGAAACAGTATTGGGGAATGACGAAGGGAAGCTGATTTTCCTGTCGATGCTGGGGGCGCTGAAGGGGAATAAGAAGGAACTGAAAATGGTGGGGGCGTGACGGCCAGGGCCTGCCGCTGACCAGCCCGTCCGTCCTCGCACCTCGCCCGCGATAGGAGAGGAAGGGTAGCCCGTCAGTCTCCGTTGCTCGCGCAACGCACGGCCTCAGAAGGATTAGGAGGGAGCAGCCAGGTGCCCTCCTTGCTCGCAGAACGCGCACGATAAGAATGTGCTCGTTCGATGCGCGCAGTAGAGGGCGTCCTTGGCCACTCCCCTAGAAAGAAGTAGCGGGGGAATTGAAAGATCTTGGTTGGACGCGCGCAGTGGGAGACCAATCGGGCCGCCCTGTAATAGTACAATGAAAGCTAAGGCGATCGGCCTCCAGGTCAGCGTCATCCATAGTCATGCGATCAAGAATGGAGTACGGGATAAAAAATTATTGGGCTAACAGTTCTGCAGAGCGCTACTTGGGCTTGTGCGATTCGTAAAAGATAACCTGTGGATCCTCTCTCGGATAAAGGCTTCTCATGGATGCCACTTTTCAGATTGGTCGGCATGCGAGCAATCATCTGAAGGTTACAGTTTTGCGCCGGTGCTATCTCGACTGTACGGATTACGATGATGGTAACTGGGTCGATGCTCGTGTCGAAATTGCTGCGGGTGGGTTTCGTGGAAGATATCGGGCTTATCTTCGCACTGAAGAGTTCTTTGGGTTTCAAAATGAGATCGCTAAACTGTACTATTCACTGAAGGGAGAAGCCTGCTTTGATTCTATGGAAGATTGGTTAAGCATCAAAGTTAAGGGAGATGGTCTTGGGCATATGACAGCAGATTGTAAAGCGATGGATGAAGCAGGCACAGGAAACACACTCTGCTTTGAATTAAGATTTGATCAATCTGACATGCCTGAGATTTTGAGTGGTCTGGCTGAAATAGTCGATAAGTTTCCGGTCATTGGAGTTGAAGAGAAAGAGAAATGAGTAAGTGAGGGCGACTTAAGTAGTCACCAAAGACCTGATCCCATCA
The DNA here is from genome assembly GCA_030456405.1 of Nitrospira sp. The sequence goes on along the minus strand of JAKDNQ010000320.1, from coordinate 1,494 downwards.
CATAATCTGACGGGTGGGGAGTCTGAAAAGACTGTCGAGATTTCAGAATGTGAGCCAAATTTGATGTGGAGGTTACGATGATTCCAATTGAGTTTGATGCGATTATTTTTCAGGAAGGTAAGAGCTTTGTAGCCCACTGCCCTGAGTTGGACGTCTCCAGTTGTGGGCATAACGTGGATGAGGCGAGAGGGAGCTTGAAGACGGCCGTACGCTTGTTCGTCGAGGAGGCTGAAAAGCTTGGCACGTTGGACGAGATTCTGAAAGAGGCTGGGTATCTACGAGGGACTGACGGTAAGTGGAAGTCGCCGCGCATAATTGCCACTGAAGTGATGTCATTGGCAGTCTAGCCCCGATGTCACGCATTACCGCAATCCCGTCATGGAAGCTGCGAAAAGTTATGGAAAAGGCTGGCTTCAAGTGCGCTCGAACTGAGGGCGATCACTCTGTATATGTGAAACCAGGTGTGGCAAGGCCAGTGGTGATTCCTGATTGGGACGAAGTTCCCGTGTTCATCATCAAGAACAATTTGCGGACAGCTGGAATTTCCCGCGACGAATATTTCTCGTTCTTGTCCCAAGTGTAAGCAAGGTGGCGCTTATGAGTCGATCCAATGTGAAGGCCGAGATGATTAAGATGTTTGAGGCACTTCCTGATGAACTGACTTGGGGAGATCTTCAGTATCTCATCTATGTTCGTCAAAAGATCGAACGTGGCATACAAGCTGTTGACGCTGGAAGAACATTCTCTTAGGAAGAAGTGGAGAAACACTTCGAAGGGCTGATGAAGAAATGGCGTTAGAAAGCGTTCCCATGACCAAAAATCTCATCGTGCATCTTAGTGTGGGATGAAAGACTGGATCGCCATTCGTGAACGTTATCTTCGCGACACTCTTTCCGTTCGTCTAGGAGGATTGGCGGCGAATTTGAGCCGGATTAAATCGTTTGCTGCGCATGAGGCCAGCCGTAATGCTGTGGGAAGTTTGATCGATGAGAGTAAGTACTTTATCGAGTGGACTGCGGCAGAGGCTGAGAGCGATGCGGCAGAGCAGCTTGTGGTTCTGCAAGTACAGCTTGCACGGTGGCAATGTCACTGGAGCGTCATTTGGACTGATCCTGAACGACGACGACACCTTGCAGAGGAGTCGAGTGCCTGGTCAAAGCGAGTATTGGAAATGTCAGGCTTGTTGAGCCAAACCGCGAAGTGAGTCACTGATGCAAGCTATTATTACCAAGGACCTCATTGCGCAGCATAATCTGACGGACGACGAATATAAGAAGATCGTCGAGATTCTGGGGCGCGAGCCGAATCTGACAGAACTCGGCATGTTCTCCGTCATGTGGTCGGAGCATTGTTCGTATAAGAGTTCGCGTGTGCATTTGAAGAAATTGCCGACGACTGGACATCGAGTAGTTCAGGGGCCTGGGGAAAATGCCGGCGCGGTGGATATCGGCGACGGGCTTTGCGCGGTCTTCAAGATGGAGTCGCACAACCATC
>JAKDNQ010000319.1 GCA_030456405.1 Nitrospira sp. | reverse complement strand
CAAAGGCTTCGTCATGATCGTGCGTCACGAGCACGGTCGTCGTCTTCGTCCGGCGCAAGAGATCGTGCAACTCTTGGCGCATCCGTCCGGTCATGTCTGGGTCCAAATTGCTGAAAGGCTCGTCGAGCAGCAGGACGACGGGATTCTGGACAAGGGCGCGAGCCAGCGCGACCCGTTGTTGCTGGCCGCCTGATAATTCGTGAGGATAGCGCCGCTCGAATCCCTCCAGCCCTGTGAGGCGCAGCATTTCCTGGACTTTCGATGCACGTTCGTTCCGAGCGAGGCGATGGAGTCCGAAGGCAATATTGTCCTGAACGCGCAAGTGGGGAAACAGCGCGTACTCTTGAAAGACCATTCCGACGCGCCGGTTCTCCGTCGGGGCCATCACCTCCGGTGACGAGACGAGTTGGCCCGACAAGAACAATTGGCCGGAGCGAACCGGTTCAAACCCGGCAATCGCACGCAGAATCGTGGTTTTCCCACATCCCGAAGGACCAAGGAGGCAGAGGATTTCCCCTTCTCGCGCCGCGAATGAAATCTCCTGGACCGCGGGATGTCCGGTTTCGTAGGCGCAGGAGACATGGCGTAGTTCCAAGATCGACGAGGCCGGCGTAAAGAGGTTGCCCTGGAGTGTGCCTTCTCCGAATGGGCGTGGTGTGGTGGAATGGTCGGAGATCACGGAATCACGATCCTTCCTCTAGGCTGCGCGCCAATCTTTCGAGACGAGTAAGGCCAGTGCCGGGAGACTCAATAAGACAATGAGAAGCGCGGAGGGGGCGGCGAGTTGATAATATTCCTCGCTCGCTTCCATCCAAACGCGAATGGCGAGGGTGTCGAATCCCACCGGCCGTAACAAGAGTGTCGCAGGTAATTCCTTCATGGTTTGTAGAAATATCAAGACCCAGGCCACAACAAATCCGTTTCGAACGAGCGGCAGCGTGACCCGTCGCCAGGTGTCACGCATTCCAAGGCCCAGGGTGCGAGCGACCTCTTCCAGATTCGGCGACATGTGCTGGAGCGCCGGCTCCAGCGATTGGAGCCCGGCCGGGAGAAAATGGATCACGTAGGCCACAATGAGGATCAGCACGGAGCCATAGAACACCGGGGCCAATTTCGTAAACAGGACGAGGACAGCTAATGCTGCCACTGGCCCTGGCAGCACGTAGCCGGCATAGGCGGCTTGCAGACACCCCAGGTTTAGTAGCGTCGGGCGGCGGCTGGCGAGATAGGCAAGCGGCAAACCGATGACCACGCCACCTGTGGCGGCACAGGCAGCCAGGATACCGCTGTTCCAGACAAACCCGAAGAACCGGCTGTCGATTGTGGCGAGCGCTTCGGGCGACATGCTCCATTGGATCAATAGCACAGCTGGGAGTGCGAAGGCGGCGCCGACGATCAATCCGAGATAGCCGGTGACAGCGATCGTGCCGAGCCAGCCATATTGGCGCCGTTGCGGAGCCCGGTAACGGCCGGTGGTCTGATAAAACCGGCTCCGTTGTCGGAACCATCGTTCTGTAATGAGAAAGATCAGCGCGAGCACGACCAGTAAAAGACTCAAGATGCTCGCCGCGGTATTGTCGGACCGTCCGGTCATCTGCTGAAACACAGCGTAGGTAAGTGTCTGGTAGCGAAGCAATGACACAGCGCCAAAGTCCGACACGACGTACAGGATGACGAGCGCAATTCCAGCGGCGATCGAAGGGCGCATCAGCGGCAGTGTGACGCGCCAGAGGGTCGAAAGGCGTGAGACACCGCTGGCCCGTGCCACCTCTTCGAACGACACATTCATGCTGAGGAGGGCGCTACGGCTGAGAAGATAGACGAAGGGAAAGGTATCCAACGCCATCACGAGTGTGGCGCCCCCAAAGCTATGGGGCGAAAAGATTCTTGCCTGGGGTCCGGCTATGAGTTGCCAAAGATGCTCGACTGGGCCGCCGAATCCCAAGAGGTAAGAAAAGACATAGGCCAGCACATAGGTCGGCATCGCCAGTGGAAGGACCAAGGCGCCCTCCCACAGCCTGCGACCGGGAAACTCCACGCGCGTCACCAGCCAGGCGGTTGAGACGCCGAGGACCAGCGTGATGACCGATACGCTGCCGGCCAGCGAGACGGTATTGAACAGCAGCTCTGGAATGCGAGTCGCCCACAAGCGGCTCCAAACGGCCGGATCAGCCGAGAGGGCCTGCGCGGTGACATAGCCGAGCGGCAACAGGATGATTCCGGCAGTCGCCAGGGCAATGAGTTGCAGCGGCGAAACAAGTTGATGGCGAGTCGTGCTCACGATGGGTCCCTTCGAGTTACCGGAGACCCACTTGTTCGATCAGGGTGAGAGTCGGTTCTCGCAGTTCAGCCAGTTTGGACAGAGGGACTAGCGCAGCACGGAAACTCTTCCGTTCCACGAGCGCTGGGTCTGCCTTCACGTCTTGGTGGAGGGGGTATTCCTTATCGAGATCTGCAAATAACTTCTGTCCCGCTTGCGCAACTAAGAATTCGACGAGCAGCTTGGCGCTATCGAGGCGCTTGGTAGACTTGACCACGCCGACACCGGCGACGTTCATGATCGCTCCCATGCCACCCTCGTGCTGGTCCGGCATCAATGCCGCGATCGGCGCTCCCGGCTGAGCAGCCAGATGACGGTACACGTAGTAGTGATTCACAATACCCAGCGCGACTTGCCCCTTGGCAACGGCATCCACGATCTGTGAGCTTTTCTGGTAGACCTGGCTGTCAGCATTGGTTTTGAGGCCTTGCAGAAACTGTTTGGTCTTCTCCTCTCCATAGGCGGCGCGGATGACCGATACGCCTGCTTGCAGATACTCGCTGCCGGAATTTGGAATCGCAATCTTATCTTTCCATTTCGGGTCGGCGAGGTCGAGGAGCGACTTGACCTGGTCCGGTTTCACCATGGTGGTGTTATACACCACGATCCAGAATCGACCGGAGAGTCCCACCCAGGCATTATCCGATGCGCGAAACTGCGCCGGGATGGCTCGTTCGACTTCCCGCATGTTCAAGGGGTGGAGTAGGCCTGCTGTTCGCGCCAGTTCTAAGCTCCCGGCATCGTTGGTGATCAGGAGATCTGCCGATGTGCGGTTGCCTTCAGCTTTCAGCCGATTGACCAGTTCGGTCGTGCCTGACGACAACAGCTCGATTTGGATGCCGGTGCTAGTCGTGAAGGCATCGAGCACCGGCTTGATGAGCCGCTCCGAGCGGCCGGAGTAGATCGTGAGAGAGTCGGCGGCCGGGGCGGATGGCACGAAAACCCCCGGTAAGAGTCCGACTGAGATGAGCAGGAAAAGCGCTGAGAGGAACGTTCTGCGCGATACCAACAGAGAATAGATGAATGGCATGAGGCGACCCTTATGGAATTGAAATTGATAAGCTGTCTCAAGACAATACTAAAAAAACGGTGGTCCGTCAATGACGGCAGCGAGAACAGAGGCCGTAGAGTTCAAGCCGGTGGGTTTTGATAGTAAATCCGTTTTGGGTGGCTACTTCTTCCTGGAGTCGCTCGATTTCTTCGTTTTCAAATTCTACGATCTTCTCGCAGCCGGTGCAGATGAGGTGAT
>JAKDNQ010000318.1 GCA_030456405.1 Nitrospira sp. | reverse complement strand
TTCGCGCCATGATGGCCGAACTTCAATTTATAAGTCTGAAGCCCCAGCGCGAGGCCGAGAATCTGATGCCCTAAACAAATGCCGAAGATCGGACGGTGCCCGATCAATTGTCGCATGGCCTCGACGGCATAGGGCACTCCCTCCGGGTCCCCAGGACCGTTCGACAGAAAAATCCCATCGGGCTTGAGAGCTTGAACCTGCTTCGCAGTAGCCGAAGCCGGAACGACAGTTACGTCACACCCCACATCGACCAGCCGGCGAAGAATATTCAGTTTGACCCCGAAATCATAGGCGACGACATGCCATCGTCTGTTTGTATCGGTTCGCGGCTTGTCGCCGAGCAAGGGAGCCCATTCACCTGTCCCCTCCGTCCACTGATAGGCCTCCTTGCATGTGACAGCTGCCGCCAGATCGCGCCCAACCATGCTCGGAGTCGCCTGTGCTTTCTCGACAGCCCGGCGTGAATCTCCATCAACATGGGTAATGAGACCCTGCTGTGACCCATGTTCGCGCAAGTGGCGGGTCAGAGCCCGCGTATCCAGCCCTTCGATGCCGACGATCTTTGCCTCATACAAATAGTCTTGCACCCTTTGTTGGCTACGCCAATTACTGAAGAGGCGGCTGGCCTCTTTCACAATGAATCCTTCAGCCCAAATCTGCCGCGACTCGGCATCCTCCGGTGTCATCCCATAGTTTCCAATATGGGGAGAGGTCATCGTGATGATTTGTCCTTTATACGAGGGATCAGTTAAGACCTCCTGATAGCCAGTCATGGCCGTGTTGAACACGACTTCTCCCACCGTTTCTCCTTCGTATCCAAGAGCGCGACCTTCGAACATCGTGCCGTCTGCCAATGCCAGCCAGGCTTTTTTCACGCGAGTGCTCCATCCCGATGGAGAGACCGTTTTGCCTTGATGCCGATTAAGACAACCCCTAATGCAAGATCGACCATATAGATCCAGCGAATCGGTTTGAGCATACGAAACAACGCTTCGAACGCCTCTTTCTTCGCCCCCTCCTCGTGCGCCGCGAAGGCCTGAACTTGAAGAGCTGCGGCAGTGGGATGCAACCACACAATAATCATTCCCGTGATCACCGCCATCCCTGCCAATACGATCAGCTCACCCAGGCCGATCGCCATCGCCGGGTTTCCACTCCACCGGCGGTACCCCAATGCCACCCCTAACACTGCCAGCGCGCCAATCATGAAGCGATGAAAACCCTCAAACGCCCGCGTCACAAACAGTCCGCCTAAATCCTGCCCGCCGAATGTGTTGAAGACCGCGGGGATCACCGCGCCAATAAGCACCAGTCCGCCACCGACCCACAGGCTCAACGCCAGCCATTCAAGCGTGAGGCAACAGATCATCCCCCAACGGGATCCACGCGACACAATGCTACTGCCTTGCCTGAGCGGCTTCGAACACGATCCGGCCACCCACGATCGTCATCGTCACACGCCCCTTCACCTTCCATCCGGCAAAGGGGGTGTTCCGGCTCTTTGAGCGAAACATGGCTGGATCGACCTCCCACTGTTCCTGCTGATCGACAATCGCCACATCGGCATCGGCTCCAACCGCCAGCGTGCCTTTGGCCAATCCGAACGCCTTCGCCGGAGCCGTACTCAACTTATCGACTGCCGATTCCAATGACAAGACCCCCTCATCGACCAGCGCGAAGGTCAACGACAGCGCCGTCTCCAGCCCGACGATCCCGAACGGCGCTTCGGTAAATCCCAACTGTTTTTCCTGGGAAGCATGCGGGGCATGATCCGTGGCAATGACGTCGATCGTGCCATCACGGAGACCGTCCTTGATCGCTTGAACATCCTTCCAAGTCCGAAGCGGAGGATTCATTTTGGCATAGGTGTTATAGCCCCGGACTGTTTCCTCTGTGATGGTAAAATGATGGGGGCAGGCTTCGGCTGTGACGTTGAGCCCTCGGGACTTGGCCTCCCGCACCATCCGAACCGATCCCTCTGTGCTGATATGCGCCAGATGCAGCCGAGCCCCGGTCAGCTCCGCTAAGGCGACGTTACGCGCCACCATGACATCTTCCGCCGCCGCCGGCATCCCTGGAAGTCCTAACTCGGTCGAGACGGCTCCTTCGTTCATACAGCCCCCCTCGGCGAGATGCAAGTCCTCGCAGTGATCGACAACGGGAACGTCAAAGGCCAAGGCATACTCCATCGCCCTCCGCATCACCAAGCTGTTCATCACCGGCTTTCCATCGTCAGAAATCGCCACGCAGCCGGCGCGCCGCAAGTCGCCGATCTCCGCCAGTTCCTTCCCTTCCGAACCTTTTGTAATCGCGCCGATCGGAAAGACGTTCGCCAGCCCAGCTGCCCGCGCGCGATCGAGCATGAATTCCGTAATCGCTTGGTTATCATTGACGGGATTCGTATTGGGCATGCAACAGACCGAGGTGAAACCGCCGGCCACCGCCGCCGCCGCTCCGCTCTGGATCGACTCTTTATATTCAAAGCCCGGCTCCCGGAAATGAACATGGAGGTCAACAAATCCTGGGAGAACCAATCGTCCCGTGGCGTCGATCTTGGTGGCCCCTGTAGGAGTCTTGAGATGAGGCCCCACCGCAACGATTCGGCCTTCATCGATCAGCACATCGGCCCTACCATTGAACCGTCCTGGATCGATCACGTGCCCGCCTGTAATGTGAATAGCCACGATTCAGTTTGCTCCTGACATGAGATACAGAATACCCATGCGAACCGCCACGCCGTTCGCCACCTGATCCAAAATCACCGACGACAAACTATCGGCCACCTCCGGAGCGATCTCGACCCCTCGATTAATCGGACCCGGGTGCATGACAATCGCGCCAGGATCGGCCAACTTGACCCGTTCAGAGGTCAAGCCGTAGAGCCGCGCATATTCACGGATGGTCGGGAACAGCGCAATCCCCTGCCGTTCGAGCTGCAAGCGCAACATCATGATGACCTGCGCGCCGCGCAACGCCTCGTCGAAATTGTAGTAGACGCGCGCGCCCAGTTTCTCCACGCCAGAGGGCATCATCGTCGGCGGCCCTACCAGCCGAACCTCCGCTCCCAACTTCACGAGCGCATGAATGTTCGAACGCGCCACCCGGCTATGCGTCACATCTCCGACAATCGCCACCCGCAGCCCCTCGAACGACAACCCGCGCTCACGAATCGTATACAGATCCAAGAGGGCTTGGGTCGGATGCTCATGCCATCCGTCTCCGGCGTTAATCACAGAAGACTTCACCCCGACCGCGAGGGCATCGGCCGCGCCGGCTGAAGGATGACGCAAGACGATAATATCGGCCTGCATCGCCTCGATATTCCGCGCGGTGTCGAGCAATGTTTCTCCTTTGACGACGCTGCTCGACGACGGCGAGAAATTGATCACATCTGCGCTCAGCCGTTTCGCCGCCAGCTCGAACGATGTGCGCGTCCTGGTGCTGGGTTCAAAGAAAAGATTGACCACCGTGCGCCCTCGGAGCGCCGGGACTTTCTTGATTTCCCGGCCGGTGACTTCCTTGAACGAATCAGCGGTTTCCAAGATCAACCGGATCTCATCCACCGACAG
>JAKDNQ010000317.1 GCA_030456405.1 Nitrospira sp. | reverse complement strand
CGCCAGTAGTTCTCCGTTGGATCGTACCTGATCGCTTCTGGAACGTTCTCGCTCTCCAATGCCTCATGGAGCTGGCGAAGGTCCACAAGCATGAGCCGCGGGTGGACATACCGCCAATCCAAGCCGAGTTGCTGCATACGATGAAAGATCAGTTCGTAGACCGGCGTCAGATCTGCACGGCGCCGGACCATCCAGGTGCCAAGGTAGAATTCGAGGTACTCTCTGCGTTCGTTGAGCCGTGCCTCGGAATGGCTCCGGCGATGTCGAACGTCCGCGATGAGGCCGGCCGCGGCGCGGAAGGATCCCAGATCGACGAGCGCACCCTCGGCGGTGCACACATCATGATTGTCGGCAAACACGTCCCACAAGCAGCAGCCCAGAAGGTCAGCGCACTCCTTGGCCGGTTTCGGCGCATCAACCGGCATCTCTCGGCGGAGCGCGTCGAGCATGATCTTCGGGTCCTCTTCAGGCGGCGACGTCTTCCTCCTTAACCGCCTGAGATTGTCACGAAACCGCAACGTTTCTTCATACACCTGCTCCACCGTCGGGTGATAGACGAATACCAGTGGAGACCGCTCCCACCCATCGGGCGCCAATTGCTGCACCAAAGACGGATCATCGAGCCCGTTCGGGAAAAGACGCTGGAACAGTTCCCAGCACTGCTCTTCTGTCAAGCGCTCTTCCACGGTCGCCTCGGTCTTCAACGATACTCACATTGTCTATGCTAACTACTCAGGTAGATAGGCTGAAGGCTTTTAGTCTTCGTAGGTCGAAAATTCGGCCTTCATTTCCACATGCGCGAATCGAATCGGAATACCTCGGGCTTGTTGAAGCGAAACCGCTTGAAATCGGGATGGGCAGGGTTCAGAAGGTAATTGCGTTCATCGGGAATCACTGCTGATGGGACGACCAGCACCGCCGTGGAAGCGCTTGCCACCCACGCGGTTCCCAAATCCTGCAACTCTTCCGGCACAGGATAGCTGCGCCATTTTTTTGGAAGATTCGAAACTTCTATATGTTCAACGTGCATGTCATCCGGGAAATCGGCGGAGATGGCAACGAGTTGATCGGGCTCTGTATCCCGATCTAGATTCACTAAGAATTCGAGGGCTGCAAGAGACAACGTCGCAGACGTATAGACAACCCTGGTACCCAACTGGTTCCAGCGCCCTCCAAACTGCCGAGCCCCCTCGCCATCAATGACTTGAGAGAGATGAAGCTTGGGAATGATACGCCAGACGCGCATGGCCGGGACTAACTATACACACCATACTCAATCCGCCCCAAGACTTCCTCGACTTGCCTGGTTCCAATCTCGCTGTCGAGAAGCTCCAAGGGAACCTGGTTGCCAAGTGCACGGTTGGACCTTCGCAGCCATATGGCGACTTTCTCCTCGCTTCCCAAAACATACGAGGCCTGCGCGCCAAGACGGGCAAGCCGGAGCAGCCGATCCGACTCGCCGGCACGAAGCTTGCGCTCTTTTTTACGACGCGCGAAGGTCCGCTGCGGTAAATGCAGGGCAGATGCCGCCTCCCCACGGGCGAGCCCGAACTTCACCATCACCGCTTCGAGCGACGCGTAGGGCAGTCCTGCGTCCACGGTTTCCCGCAGCTCATTCAAGTTCGAGATCTGCCGCTTCAGAACCTTTCGACCTCCAAGCGCCTCGACGATGTCCGCTGTACGCAGCATGCCGTCCCTCCCGATGTCAGCCAAATTGCCACTATGCTACTGCCACATCGCATCCGAATCAAGATCGGCCTTCGGGAAGATTCTCAAATGGCTCGAAAGGAATAATGCGGAATGGGAGGCGGAAAAAACGGATATTACGCTTCACTCCGCGCGATTACCAACATGATCAGGGTGGGCTCGATACGATCCTGCTCAATCGTGAGAATGCCAAGCCCCCGAGGCAACGTGAATCGTTTTGGCCCCGCCGAACCTGGATTGAACAACAACGTCTTACCGAACCATTCGGTTTTCGGCTGATGGGTGTGGCCGAAGACGCAGATGTCAGGTCGTTCGCGATCTAGAAACGCTCGTCCGTCCTTCGTGAGCTTCCCGCCTTTGTACAGAATATGACGGATGGCGATGCGGCGGCCTGCCAGATCGATTACGGCCTCGGACGGAAATCCGCTTTGGCCATTATCGTCGACGTTGCCCGAGACAGCGGCAACCGGAGCAATCTGCCCCAGTTGTTCGATCACGGATCGATCACCAATGTCTCCGGCATGAAGAATGTAATCGACGCCTCGGAAATGTCGCCTGATGGCCGGATCGAACAGGCCGTGGGTGTCGGCAATCACTCCGATCCGAATGGCTCTCTTCTGGCTCATGGTCCGGCGACCGACTGAGACCCGAGTGACACCCGCACCTGCTTCCAGTCGAAGGTAAAAGGTTCCGGCGATTTCTTCGGCAAGGCGGCGAGTTCCGCTTTCAATCGTTCGGCTCTGGCGGCGCTCATCGGATGCGTGGAGAGCCACTCCATTCGCCCCTGATCTTTCTCCGAGAGCCGTTCAAAAAATGTGATCATACCGGAAGGGTTGATCTTCGCCCGCTGAAGCAACTGCAATCCCCTCAGATCGGCTTCGGTCTCCTGCTCACGGCCAAACTTGAGGGTGAACAGTTCGACGCCAAGTTGCTTCATCATTCCGATGAGGCCCTGTTGATTGCCGAACACAATGGCCGCCACTGTCATCAGCCCGAGATTTTTCACGATCCGTTCAAGCCCATGCCGCCGCAGTACGTGGTTCAGTTCATGGCTCAACACCCCTGCTACTTCTTCGCCGCTTTCCGCCTTTTTCATAAGCCCGGTGAACACCACCACATACCCGCCGGGCAGCGCGAAGGCATTAATGACATCGCTCTTGACCACGGTCACTTCGAATGTGTAGGGATTATCCAGTATCTGGGCAGTCATACGTTGGGTCATCTCCCCCAGCGCTGTGACCGCGGGACCCTCTTTCATCACTTCCTGATGGCTGAGAAAATCTCGATAGGCCGACTCGCCCAGCTTTTGTTCCCACTCCACCGGAATCCGACTCACGGCAATCTCAACGAGCAGATCGGATCCGAACCAAAGTCCCAGCACCGTTGCTAAAACCATCCCGCCGATCAGGCTCCAAGCGAGCCGGTGGCGGTGTCGCACTTGCCGTACCTGTTCCGCAGCCTGCGCAAAGGAGTGACTCAAATGATCCGGCGCGGCTTGGCGGAAAGCGCGAATCACTTCAGGGTTCTTCAGATACAGCGTCCGTTCCCCTTTCTGCCCGGCCCATTTCACGACAAGCTGGTCATGGTCGATTCCACCTGCCGAGACGGTGAGGTTTGGAAAAGGAACGGATTCAGGCTGGCTATCGGCAGCATAAGATGTAAAAGTCACGGTGAGTCCATGCTCCTCGACTTGAACAAGACAAGGCGCGCCGGCAGCAGGAAACTCGTCACCAAAACAGAGCGCGTTGGGGGAAAATTGAGTCATCGTGTGATCGACGATTGATTCATCGAAGACGGAATGTCCTCGTGTGGATGCTCAAAACGTCGGCCAACAAGGCCGCAGGAGAGAAAGAACCGCAGGCG
>JAKDNQ010000078.1 GCA_030456405.1 Nitrospira sp. | reverse complement strand
CTCGGAGGACTCATCGCGGTGGTCCTCGGAGTCGCCATCGCGTATTGGGTTGTCCATTTCTTCTCGAAGAATCTCAACCATATCGCGGAAGTCGCTCAGTCGGCCGCCAGCGGTAACTATAAAATCCGTGCCAGAATCGAGTCGAAAGACGAAATCGGAAAGGTGGCCACATCGTTCAATACCATGTTGGACTATATTACGACCGCCCTTGCGAAGGCCGAAAATGAACGCGACGAGCTGCAAAAGCGGTTGACGGACTTTCTTGTATTGGTCTCGGACGTCGGCAAAGGAGATCTGACGAAGCGCGGAGAGGTCACAGCCGACATGTTCGGGAATATGGCCGACGCGTTCAACCTTATGATTCAGCGGTTCGCAGAGTTGATGAAACAAGTCCGTGAAGCAGCCGAACGAGTGAATAACTCAGCGGGGACCCTCCGAGAAAGCGCAGGACAGATGGCCGGCACCGCAAAGCTTCAGGCAGATGAATCCACGAAGACGTTGAGTGCCGTCGATCAGTTAGCCTCTTCCATGCGTCAAGTCTCGGCAACCGCCGGCGCCTCATCTGAGTCTGCTAAGCAAGTGTTACAGGCGACGGAACAAGGACGCGTGGCCGTGCAAGAGACCGTGCAAGACATGCAGAGCATTCGTTCATCTGTGCAACGTATGTCGAAGCAGGTCAAGGGACTGGGTGATCGATCATTAGAAATTTCGAACATCGTGTCGACAATTCGCGATATCGCGAATCAGACCAACTTGCTTGCGCTGAACGCCGCCATCGAGGCAGCCGGCGCCGGAGAGGCCGGGGCTCGATTTGCCGTCGTCGCCGATCAGGTCAGAAAACTGGCCGAAAGCTCCACAGGCGCCACCAGCGAGATTGCAGACCTTGTGAAAGTGATTCAAACGGAAACGCAAGACGCAGTCATGGCTATGGAGCAGGAAACTCAGGCGGTGGAAGCAGGATCAGCTTCTGCCTTGCGTACGGGCGAAGTATTCAAAGACATTTCAGGGATCGCCCAGCGTTCGTCTGAGCTGGCGCAGACCATTGCCAGTGCTGCGGTGGCCCAGACTGCCTCGACGGATCAGGTGGGCCGCTCGATTAAGAACTTTGCTGGCGGGGCCATCGCGACGCAGAAAGCGACGGACGAAGCGCGCATGACTGTCGAGGACATGGCGAAACTTGCCGAAGGGCTGACAGTCTCCGTCGCGAAATTCAGATTGGCTTAGCCGGCATTAAAGTAGTTGAGGCCGATGGAGGCATGAGTGCAGTCCATTAACGAGACTAAAGAAGAAAAGTCCCGCGAGAGAGGATTGGATCATATCGCTGGTATTCATGAATAGTCTGGGTAAAACATGTAACGAACGTAGTACAACTTCGTCCTGAGCCAGGGATGAAAGGAAGCAACTATGCTATCTGTTATGACCACTAAGAAGAAGTTTCTGCCGACGCTGCTCTGTCTTGCCATGTTCGCAGGGGGGGTGGCTCTGTTCGCGCAAGATGCAATTGCGCAGGCTCCAGCGCCACTGACGGCCGCTCCCGAACCGCCGAAAATCGATACCGGCGATACGGCCTGGGTCCTGACTTCGACGGCCCTAGTGTTGCTCATGACTGCGCCGGGACTTGCGCTGTTCTATGGAGGAATGTCGCGTTCCAAGAATGCGTTGGGCACGGTCATGCAGAGCTTCATTGTTCTCGCTCTGATTAGCATCCAGTGGCTGCTCTGGGGATACTCCCTTGCCTTTGGTCCTGACATAGGGGGGATTATCGGCAGTTTAGAATGGTTCGGTCTCAATGGGGTGGGACTGGATCCTTATCCCAATTATGCGGCGACCATACCACATCAGACCTTCATGCTCTTCCAGATGATGTTCGCGGTGATCACGCCGGCGCTGATCACCGGCGCATATGCCGAACGCGTCAAGTTCAGTAGTTTTATCCTGTTCACGCTGCTGTGGGCGACTCTCATTTACGATCCCCTCGCGCACTGGGTGTGGGGAGTCGGGGGATGGCTCAGAAACCTCGGAGCGTTGGATTTCGCCGGTGGGACGGTCGTCCATATCAGTGCCGGCATAGCCGGCTTGGCCTGCGCCATCATGTTTAGGAAGCGGCTAGGCCATGGCAAGGAACCGATGTCTCCACATAATTTGCCCATGACTTTGACTGGAGCGTCCTTACTCTGGTTTGGATGGTTCGGGTTCAACGCCGGCAGCGCATTGGGCGCCGGGGCTCTGGCCACAAGCACCTTTACTGCCACCAATACGTCGACGGCTGCCGCCGCATTGGCCTGGATGGTCTCAGAATGGTTCTATCGAGGAAAACCGTCGGCCCTTGGCGCCGCTACTGGAGCGGTGGCGGGAATGGTAGCCATTACGCCTGCGTCGGGGTATGTCGATCCGATCTCGGCGATTTGGATCGGGATGGGAGCAGGTGTGTTCTGTTATATGGCCGTCATGTTGAAGCCCCTGTTCGGCTATGATGATGCTCTCGATGCGGTGGGAGTTCACGCAGTCGGAGGCATTTGGGGTGTACTGGCGACTGGTCTCTTTGCGTCAAAGGCAGTGAATGCGGCAGGGGCCAACGGGCTGTTTTTTGGCAATCCGGCACAGTTGGGCATTCAAGCGATGGCCCTACTGGTTACCATTGTCTTCGTGTTTGTCGGAACCTTATTCATTTTGGCGGTGGTCTCTAAAATCACGGGTCTGCGTGTGACTGAAGAAGAAGAGCAAACAGGCTTAGATCTCAGTCAACATGATGAAAACGCCTATTCGTGAAACAAAGATGACCGAGAGTGAATGGGCGAATCAAAACAAGACGGCACCCGGTGTCAAGGGGATAGGTCTAACACCGCGGTCATGAAGCCGGCTCGCCATGACAAGAGAAGTGTCACCGCAGCCTATGAATAGATGGGATTAGGTTGGATCCAGTAGCATCCTCAAGGTACGTTCTGTAAGAAAAGGATAGCATGAGCCCAGAACTTGACCGGCAGAGCCTCATCGACATCTTCGTGACCGAAGCGTCGGAGGCTCTGGACGCACTGACGAAGGCATTCCATCCGCCGGATGGAACGCAGCCTACTCCATCGCAATTGCAAGACCAGTACGTATGGGCCCATAAGATCCGGGGAGCGTCCGCGCTCTACGGCTACGAGGGGTTAGCCTTGATGGGATCGTTGCTCGAATCGACCCTGGAGGAGGCGCCGTCTATAGAAGCGTCTCTCTGGCCGAAGGCCTTGGAAACCTTGCAAGGGGTGGTAGGTTCCTTCAAAGCCCAGTTGGACGTTGTTGCACGCGGAGGCGTCGAAGACCTTGAAGTCAGTGCGCAATGGAAAAGCGAAGTGGCTGAGTTATTTCCGACGTTGTTTCCTTCGACATCGTCTGAGCCTGCCGTGCTCGCGCCGGACTACCTGGCGCCGACTCTTGGCGTCGAGGTCCTTTCGTATTTCATCCCGGAGGCCAATGAGTATCTGCAAACAATGGAGGCGCAACTCCATCGTTTGCAAGAGAACGCTGGGGATGAGGAAGCCATCTACCGGCTCTATAGTATGGCCCATATGCTCAAAGGGTCTGCGCAGGCGATCGGATTTACAGCGGTCTGCGATGTAGCCGGTCCGATCGAAAATTGTATGTCCGCGATTCGGGAGAGACAGATTTCCATCTCACCGGATGTGCTGGGCGGCATTGGCCGCGCAGTTGAAGTCATTCGGCTGCTGGTGCGACGGGACGTCGACATGATTCCCCAGTTACAACATGAGGTGCCGGACGTGACCCAGGCGCTTGCGCAGATCCGTAACGGAGAACAGGTGACGGTCCCGGCCCAGTCGGTGGCTCCTTTCGTTCCGGCTGTTCAGGTTATGACTGTCGTGATGGAGGATTCCGGCGGATTCCCCGATACTAAGGGGGAATCGGAGGGGGGGGCCGCAAGCACATTGACGGACGAGTATCTGTTGCCGTCTCTCGATGCCGAAGTGTTGTCCTATTTTGCCCCGGAAGCCCAAGAATATTTAGAATCGCTCGAAGCCCAATTACTTCGCCTCGAGAAGGAAGATCACAATAAGGAAGTGATCGACCAACTCTTCAGGACGGCTCATACGCTCAAGGGGTCTGCGTACACCGTGGGATTCCAGTCGGTCGGCGATCTGACGCACTATGTCGAAGATTTCATGGGAGCCGCGCGTGAGGGCCGCGTCAAGATACTCCCCGGGCATACGGATATGCTGTTGCGATCGGTCGATGTGGTCCGTCTCTTGCTGCGGCGAGACCCGGCCTCACTCGGGATGCTGCGCCAGCGATTTGCCGCCACGATGCAAGAACTCAAACAACTCGATCAGCCGACGGCGAGCCCGGTGGCGGCGTCTCCTTCTGGCGTCGCGCGCGTCGTTACTTCTATGGACCAGGAATCGCGCGATCATGAAGAAATCGAATCGGCCCATGTGGCGGACGGCAAAACTCCTGATAGTAAAGCGGTAGAAGATCGAGAAGTCATCCGCGTGAGCCGCGATCGGTTGGAGCGCTTGTTGAATCTGGTCGGTGAGCTCGTCATCGGTCGAGGGCGGCTCGAACAGCGGCTGCATATATTGGAGCAACTCTCGCAACAAGTATTGGCATACAAAGGACGGTTGGTGGAATCGGTCCATTCGTTCGAAGAGAAACATACGTTTACTCTGCCGACCGCCGCCTCCGATTCAGCAGCCGTTCCGGCTCAAGGATTTGCCGGGCTCAGTGATTTCGGCAGCCTTGAATTCGACAAGTACGACGATTTCAATATTCTGGCTCGCCGAATCAGCGAAGTCACAGCAGATATTTCAGAGTCGATGACGCAGTTGAGCGGATCGATCCGCCGTTCTCATGAAGACATGAGTCATTTAGCGCAACTGACCCTCGGTATGCGGGATGAAATCGCCCGGGCCCGTATGGTGCCGATCGGCACGCCATTCACACGGTTCCGTCGCGCCACGCGTGAGATGGCGCGCGCGACGGGGAAGGAAGTGACGTTGGTCACATCCGGCGAACATACCGACGTCGATACAGGCGTCGTGGAGCGGCTGGTCGATCCGTTGATTCATCTCGTGCGCAACGCGGTCTATCACGGGATCGAGCCGGCAGCTATTCGTGTGACGAAGGGAAAGCCGGCGGCCGGCTCGATTTATCTTCACGCGGCCCATCGCGGCAATGCGGTGTTGATCGAAGTCGAAGACGATGGCGCGGGGCTCGACGTCGAAAAAATTCGCGCCAAAGCGGTGGAGCGAGGGCTGATCCGTCCTGAGGTGGCCCGTTCGCTGCCCGAATCCGAAGTCATTAAGTTTATTTTCATGCCGGGTTTCTCCACGGCCGACCAGATCGGCGATCAGGCGGGGCGAGGGGTCGGCATGGATGTGGTCAAGCGCGTCATTGAAAGCATGAACGGCCACATCGATGTCGAATCCGTTCGAGGCGTGGGGACAAAGTTTACCCTGAGTCTCCCGCTCACTCTCTTGATCGCCACGGCGCTGATGGTCCGGGCAGGGAATGAATGTTACGCCATCCCGTTGCCTGCGGTGCGCGAAGTCACCATGCTGACTCCTGGCACGCTTCAACGGATGGGTGAACGGTCGATGTTGCATATCGGCGACGAGGCGATTGAAGCGCAGCCGCTCCAGCAGATCCTCAGTCGGAGCGCAGTGACAGTGGAAATCGGGAAACCTGTTGTCATTGTGCGAACAGCTTCAGGGATGATCGGCATTGTGGTCGATGAATTGCTCGGTCGCCAGGAAATCGTCATTAAGCCGTTGGGATCGTTGAAATCCTTGAATCGTTCCAGCTTCGGTGGCGCAACCATCGATCCTGAAGGACGGGTCGTTCTTGTGCTGGACCCTGTCCGGCTCATGGCGCGAGAGGCGCAAGTTGGTGCTGCGGCGGAATTGGAGTCCAACGCACTGGCGTCGGTGGACTCGCTGGTTCCATACGCGGAGGTCCCAAAGCCGAAACCAGCGGAGCGGTTGCTTCTCTTGATCGACGACTCCCTGAGCATCCGAAAGTTTGTCGGACGAATGTTGGAGTCGGCTGGATATGATGTCCATACTGCGGTGGATGGAGAAGAAGGCCTTCGTATGGCGTCTGCGCAAAACTATCGGCTGATCATTACCGATCTTGAGATGCCGAAGCTCAATGGCTTTGAAGTGATTCAGGGACTGCGCAGCCGGGAGCACACACAGGAGACACCGGTCATCGTCATGACGACGAGAGCCGGTGATAAGCATCGACAAATGGCGCTCAATATCGGAGCGAGTTCTTATATCGCCAAGCCGGTCGAAGAGCGGGCCTTAATTCAAGAAATTGAGCGCTGGGTCGGCAAAGAAGCCGCTGTGAGCCGATAGGCATGCACTGCTTCAGATTGTTGAATGAGGATCTGGCCGTGAACAGTCGAACAGAATGAGTCGCTTATGAGCTTGCGAGGCCGCCAGAATTCGACGAACATGCTGGTGGAGACGGCCAGCTTCCTGGTTGTCCGTCTAGGGCTCAGCTATTTGGCTTTGCCTGCAACCGGGGTTCGTGGAGTTCTCACGCAAGAAGAGGCTGGTCATGAACGGGCCGTTACGGCGGCGGGGAGCCTGTATAAACCAGTAGATCTTGCCCAACGGCTATCGATCGTTGCCGATCTGTCCGGTCTCGAAATGAGAACGGTATTGTACTCAGCGGGACGCTCCCAAGGCGCGATTTGTGTTGAACAGGTGGTGGGTTTGATCGATATAGAACGAAATGAATGTCTTCCTTTCCCGCCACAGTTTCGAGGCGATGAACGAAACTGGTTTGGAGGGATGATGCTGTATCAGGATCAGTTGGTGTTGATCCTTAATCCTTTGTGGGCACTGGGAGAATTGTCCAGCGCAGAGCCTGCGCCTCTTGAGCGGACAGAACAGCTGATTAAGATCACTCCGGCAGCGGTTGGTGAATTGTGCTGAGGGCGGCTCGTGGTCAACAGCAAGCTGAGGGCACGAAACGGTCGTGGAATGTGGTGGTGTTTTCTATCGGTGGAATGAAGCTGGCGGCAAGGACTGAGGATGTGGGTGGGGTGTCTCCTTGGACTGAGACTATTCCGGTGCCGAGTCGAACTCCCTTCGTGCAAGCCATGCTGAAGCGCGACAATTATGCCATGCCGGTCTACGACTTGGCGGCCAGATTGAGTCGCAAACAGATCGGAAGTCCCCTCTTGTGCCTGATGATTCGTCATCTCGACGGGCCGATGGCCATCTGTATCGATGCCGTCGTGCCATCTCTTGAGACAGTGAATCCGGCAGCGATTCGTCCTCATAGCAGTGGGGACATTGAATCACTGGGGTTAATCACGATCGGCGCACAGGATGTGGCTATCGTGGCGTTGCAGCGACTCGGTCGGTTGAGACAGGACATTGTCAGCAGTTAAATGAGTTCAGGGAAGGAATCTGCCATGCCGAAAGTGTTGATTGCCGACGACAGTATCGCGGTCAGGAAAGTTGCTGAACGGTTACTGACGGAGGCTGGACTTGGAGTCACTCTGGTTGCGAATGGAGAGGAAGCACTGGCTTATTTAGCCAAAGAGACACCCGACCTGATCGTGTCGGATGTAATTATGCCGGATAAAAGCGGCTATGAGGTGTGCGCTTTCGTGCGAGCACAGAGGATGTTGACGAACACACCGGTGCTTTTGATCTCAGGTATTGTAAACGATGAGGTGACAAAGCAGGCTGAATCCTGTCACGCCGACGGGGTGCTGAAAAAGCCGTTTCAAGGCACGTCTCTCAAGGATCGTGTGCTCGAGTTGTTGGCCAAGCGGCAGGGCGCTGCTGTGCCTGCGAAGAAGAATATCGAGAAGGCGCCTGAGTCCATCGAGCCGCCGATTCAAGGCGCCCGAGTGAGCGATGAACAATTAGAAAGCTATCGGCAGGCAGTGGCGCGATTGAAGCCGCTGGAGGAAGAATTATTGGCCGAACGAGATCGCGCCACACGCAGCGCGCAGCGAGTGGCGCAGCTCGAAGGACAAGCGGGTCGTGTTCGGGAGTTTGAGTCGATATTAGCAGGGGAGCGAGAGAGGATCGTACAGCTGAAGAAACAACTCGCAGAGGCCGACAGTGTTACTGCGCGGGTGCAGGAACTTGAATCCGCACTCAAGACTGAACGAGAGCAAACGGTTGAGGCTAAGAGTCAGGCGTCCCTGGCGGAGAGTTTGGGCGGACGTGTGCGGGAGTTGGAGGAGGATCTTCAGAAAGAACGGGAAGGCAGTGCGCAACAGGCAACACGCCTCACTGAGCTGCAAAAGAACGCGAGTCGTGTTCAAGAGCTGGAGGCGACGTTGTATGCCGAGCGCCAAGCCGCCACACAACTGGTTGAACAACTAACCGAGATGGAGAAGACGGTGATTGAGTTTCAGGTCGTGGCGCAGCAGCTTGCCCAGGAGCAGGCACGTACGAGTGACTTGACGCGCCGTCTGACTGAAAGTGAGGAAATTGCCGCACGTGTCAATACCTTAGAGCGATCTCTTGCTGCTGAGCAGGAACAAAGCCAGGGTCTTGCCGTACGTCTCTCCGAAGCTGAGCGTATATCACAGACAGTTCGTGAAAGTGAGGCATTACTTCAGACGGAACGAGAACGAAATAGCCTGCTGATGAAGCGCGTATCTGAATCTGAGCAAGCTGCCGAGCAGGCTACTAAGCGGTTTGAAGAGATGGCGATCAAGTTGGGGGAGATTGCAGGGTTGGCCTCTCAGCTTGGGAATGGAAAGCGACGGTTCTGATTTTGTTCGATCTCTTCTGCAAAGCGTCACTGTCGTGAAGGACTGATGTCATGGCCGACGACACCTTAGACGATTTCCAGAAAGAATTGGTCGAGCTGTTTGTCCAGGAAGCGCATGAATGGCTCCAGAACATTCATGTCGCGCTCGATGAGTTGCAACAGAATCCAGCGCCAGAGCGACATGCCAAGCTGATCGGGACGATTTCGGCTGGAGTGACGAATCTCGCTGGATCGGCTGCCACGATCAATCTTCCAGACATCGA
>JAKDNQ010000316.1 GCA_030456405.1 Nitrospira sp. | reverse complement strand
CGGTCGCTGAGGATCGTGCCTATGCAGCGGTGGCTCGCATTTTTAAAGCTGAGGTGAGTGCGCATGCAAAGGACTGGGAGTCGTATCTGATGATCGAGCAGCGTGGGCAGAGCAGCGCTGAGCGACGACTGACGCTCGACAATCTGACCCGTGTGTCGACCGACAAAGTATTGGAGAATGTTCACATCGTCGATCGATGGGTCGATGTGCAGAAAGGACTGCATTATGCCTTGGCGGGGATGCATCGGCCTCAAGCGGAGACCTCGTTTATGGAACGGATTACCGACCTCGACCGATCGATCAGAGATGATGTTGAGGAGGCCCATCGTCCCTCCGATAAGCTGGGAAAAGTCAGAGCGTTGAGACGGGCTGCGAGAAATTTGGTGCTTCGGGAGACCTATAACACCGATCTTCGTGTGATTCGGCCGAGCGGACAGGGTACTGCCGCGTCCTACCGTGTGAGTGAACTCACGCACGAACTCGAACAGTTCCTTGCCGTGAATCTGGTGCTGGCGGTTGCGATGGCCGGCGATCAGGCTGAACCGATGCAACGTGCCTTGACGGAGGGGTTGTTAAAGGAAGGGCTCCACGTCACGAGCCGGCCTTGGGGGGAGGATCGTTCGATGAGCAGCGATTCCAGCAGTCTTTCTCCGGAACTGCTAGTGCGGGGTATGGTGCGGGTCTGGCCGATCGACATGCGCGATCCGCAGTTCAAGTTCGTGCGATGGTGCAGCGATTTTGAAATTGTCGATTTGGCCAGTATGCAGGTGGTAGGCGCCTTGTCGAAGGGCGGCAAGGAAGGCCATCTGTCGGAGCGTGAAGCGACAGCCAAAGTCGTGCGTGTGATGCAGCAAGAGTTTATTGTCGAGGTGGCAAAGGCCATAGCGGCGCATATATATGGAGAGGCAGAATTATCGACACAGGTGAGTCGGCCAGCGGGATGCCCGCGAGACGGGATGGTTTCGATGCCGGCGTCATCACCCCACTAACCTAAAGAAAGAAGGAAGGTATGGCCAAATCAAATTCAGAAGCAGGACCTGCATCAACTCGCGCGCCACGCAGCCGTGGCCGCGGATTGACAGTGACGCAACAGCGGGTTCCCAGTCGCTTGGCGAAACGCCGACTGAATGAGCGGCTCAAAAACGACACGGCATCGTTTAATCTGGGCAACCTCACCGACAAGTTCCGTAAGGAGGGGTACGACGAGCTACCTCTGGATGAACTCCAAGATCGGCTCTCGAAACTGTCAGGTCCCTTGGCGGCCATCATTCTGAAGGGGAGAGTGTGATCGTATGCCATACTACTATTTTGACTCAACGGCGCTGGTGAAACGATACAGCATGGAACGCGGGACACGCATCATCGGCAGACTGATGGTGAAGCGGGGTAAAGTGGCGATTGTTTCGACGTGGTCCGTGACGGATTTGTACACCGTCCTCGCAAACCGGGCTCACCAAGGAGAAATAACCAGAGACGATTGCTACTCGGTAATCCATAAGTTCGAAAGGGATTCACAGGAGGGCCTCTACCAATTCATTGCGCCGACGATGCAGACGTTTTTAGCGACCAAAGAGCTTGCGCTGGAGTATCCTGCGCTCCGATCTCCACAGATCCTACATTTGGCGTTGGCGTTGGAGCTGAAGCCTTTGCGGCTGACCGTTGTCAGCGCGGACACGCAATTACTGACGGCCTCTCGTTCGGCGGGCCTTCATATCATTAATCCGGAGGAGGATTGATGGAGCGTACAAGGTTATAGACATAGGTCGCCAGGGATCTTCATCAGAGTCTGAATGCGGCTCTTGTTAGGTGCGGAGCTTCATGGAGGAAAGGTTTTCGTCCAATGGTTTCTTCTGCAAGAGCAGAACGGCAAGGGATCGTGGATGGAGGTTGTAGGGGGTTCCCCCCCGCAGCAGAGGGTACGGCTTCTTGCCTTGCTTCGGTGTAGCCGTATCCAATATCATCTGCCATCGGATACTCCGCTTGTGCGCCGGCAACGTGAAGGGAACCGATTCATGATGGGCGTTCAAGAGCACAAGAAGCGTGTCGTCCAGGATCGGTCTTCCCTTTTCATCTATCTCTTCAATGGCGTCGCCTGCTAAGCGTAGTCCCAGTGAACGAACGTAGCCTTTATTCCAATCTTCATCCGTCATTTCTTTTCCATCATGGCGGAACCAGGCGATGTCCTTGACCGCAGACCCTCGGATGTGCCGGCCTTGGAAGAATTGACGACGCCGGAGGACCGAGTGCTCCCGTCGGAGAGAAAGCAGCCGGCGGGTGAAGACGAGTAGTTCATGGTCTCGACGGTCCAACTTCCAGTCGAACCAACTCAGTTCATTGTCCTGGCAGTAGGTATTGTTGTTCCCCCGCTGTGTCCGGCTGATCTCATCGCCTCCACAGATCATCGGCACCCCCTGAGAAAGCACCAGGGTCGCCAGCATATTGCGTTTCTGCCGATCTCGCAGCTCGATGATAGCCGGATCGTCGGTCGGGCCTTCGACTCCGCAGTTCCAACTGAGGTTGTCGTCTGTACCGTCGCGGTTATCCTCACCATTGTCCTCGTTATGTTTCTCGTTGTACGCAGTCAAGTCGTGCAGAGTGAACCCGTCGTGCGCCGTCACAAAGTTGATGCTCGCATGAGGGCGCCGCCCGCCCGTCTCATAGAGGTCACTGCTGCCCGAGAAGCGATAGGCCAACACAGCCACCTGTCCTCCGTCGCCCTTCCAGTAGCGCCGAATCGTATCTCGGTACTTTCCATTCCACTCAGCCCAACCGGCAGGGAAGTTCCCGACCTGGTATCCTCCTTCACCCAGATCCCATGGCTCAGCGATGAGTTTGACCTGCTGGAGGACCGAGTCTTGCTGAATCGTATCGAAGAACGCGCTGAGTCGATCAACTTCGTGGAGTCCCCTGGCAAGGGCCGGCGCAAGATCGAATCGGAACCCATCCACGTGCATTTCTTTCACCCAATAACGCAAGCTATCCATGATGAGCTGTAATGTCCGAGGATGTCGGACATTCAGAGTGTTGCCGCAGCCTGTGTAGTCCATATAGAAACGAGGCTGATCGGGAACCAGACGGTAGTACGTAGCATTGTCGATTCCGCGAAACGAAAGGGTGGGACCCAGATGATTGCCTTCCCCTGTATGGTTGTAGACCACGTCGAGGATGACCTCGATCCCTGCACTGTGCAGAGTTTTTACCATCGTTTTAAATTCATTGACGTGGCGACCCCCGTCGCGTGAAACCGCATAACGGACGTCAGGCGCAAAAAATCCGATGGTGTTATATCCCCAGTAGTTGGTGAGACCTCGGTCCGTCACGACCTTATCGGAGACGAAATGGTGCACGGGGAGCAGCTCGACCGCAGTGATCCCCAGGCTCTGAAGATATTCAACGATGACTGGAGACGCTAATCCGGCATAGGTCCCACGAAGATGTTCCGACACATCTGGATGGCGCATGGTGAAACCTTTTACGTGCACCTCATAGATGATGGTTCTATCCCAAGGCGTTCGTAGCGATCGATCATTGCCCCAGGTGAAGGCCTGTTCAATCACGATCGATTTCGGAATACTCGC
>JAKDNQ010000077.1 GCA_030456405.1 Nitrospira sp. | reverse complement strand
TGGCTGCAACCCGATATTGTTCTGCCACGGCAGACCTGGGATACCACATTGCAACTAATTCTGGAGCCACTGCAACTTGAGTCTGGTCAGGAACGGATGACCCTCTCTTTACTAAGCCCGGCAAAGCCAACATTCGCTCCTGATGGCGAGCCTCCGATGCAGACATCTTCGCTGTACCTGGCCAAGCGGATTCAAATTGAGAAATCACGGCTAGTACCGGAAGTCCCAAAGCAATCTCTATCTCTTCTGCAGACACATAGCCTCGCCGCATTATTTCAATACCGAAGGCGCTCCCAAGCCCCAGCGCACATCCTACAGCCAACCCACCGAACATCACGAGCATAAGATTCGGTTTTTCAGGCCATGACGGCCTGGTGGCTGGCTCCACGATACGCATTTGCGCCCCCTGGCGTTTTTGGTCGAGGTCTCCCGCCATCCCGACAGCGAGCTTTTTCTCCAAGAGCGATTGATAGTTCTTCTGCAGATTCTCATAGTCTCGTTGTATCGACATGAGTTCTTGTTGATGCACGGTCGTGCCTTCGATTCTCGATTCATACTTTTTTATATCCCCGGCAATGCGGGATTGCCGAAGGCGAACAAGCTCCTTCTCGCGCAATATATCTTCACGCTGCTTCATCAACTCCATCTTGTACGGGTCAGCAAGCTTACGATTTCCCTTCTTGACGCTCCCACCCTCCACGGCTTCCTGGTCTACGAAAAGAGCGATGTAATCGTCCGTCGTCATGGCCTGCAGTTGTTTAATTTCATTTCTTACGATGGCAACATCGGGATATGTCTCCTTGTAGAGAGACAGAAAACCTGCCAGTTTCCTTTCGAGTTCTTTGATTCTTGCCACTCGTGGATCTCTTGAGGTACCTATTGGACCCGCGTCACTCGTTGGATCTTCATATGCTCTGATGGCCTTATCTACAGATTCCAAACGAAGGTTCAGCGCCTTCTCTATTTCTTGCTGGGACATGACCTCGCTCTCTAACCGATCTATCGCACGAACATTTGAGTCCATTTGCTCAGGCAATTGGCCTAAATGGGACTGTTTAAATTGTGCAAGAGCCTTTTCTTTGCCTTCCAGTTGCACCTTCAGTGTGTCTAATTCATGCTGAAGAAACTCAGCTGAGCTTTGAGTAATCACCTTACGAACTCGTGTATTTTCCTCCACAAATAGATCTGCTAGTCTCGCCGTTACCGCTCTTGCCAGGTCGGGATTCCCATCTGCAAAGGACACTTTCAGGAGAGGTGCATCCTTAGGGTCTATCTGAACCAAACCCCGCAGGCGTGAGGCTACACTATCGTCTTTATCAGGAGTGGTAGTTTGCTTATCATAATTATAGAGATGGAATTCCTCCGCTACCTTGGTGAGAAGCTCCCGCTTGTAAAGGACCTCCCTCATTGCCTCGATACGGGCCATCAGTGCGTCGCCAGGCTTTTCTCTTCCCGGCGTCTCAGGGGCATCAACATCTTTCACATACCGTACCTTCTGCTCCTCGAAATAGAGCAGTGTACTGGATCGATAACTCTTTGGTAGCCATTGACACAGCCCCGTGGCAAGGGTGACGCAGAGCACGATGGGAACAATGATGAGCCACTTATGGTTTTTTATGACCCTGAGATAGTCGTCAGGGGTGTTCAAGCCTGTAAACACTCCCCCCTACTCCTTCCTCAAAATTTCAGATCCATCTCCGGATAGGCTTCTCCCTGTTCCAACATTCGACGGAATAGAAATACCCTCATTAAAGAAGGTGGGGCTCATAAACGCATAGGAGAATGTCAACATGACGATTTTTTTTGAGAACTCATACTCGGTGGGTTGGGTAGCAAGTGATGGATCGGCCTCACGCGAGAAAAATAACCAATTGTACGTTAAGCTCGCCACTACAGGCCCTATGAGATAGCTAGCCCCAAAAGTCACTCCAAAGGTATCGAAGGTCGAGGTGGGTGCGCTCCTCGTTCCATGTGAGTAGTTCATACCCATTTGGCCACTGAGCTTAGACGTGATTCCTCCAACTGCATTAAGGCCTACCACATGCACCTTCAGAGGCCCAGCCCCAAACGCATAGCTGGGAACCATGCTAAATCTATATCTCATCCTCACAGTATACGCTCCAGGTGCCATGATTCCTCCTGGACTGAGGCTACCAGCCAATGCAGGCAAACTATCAAACGGGCCCTCGGAGGCCCCTGCATCCCTCAACTCGTCTAAGTACGATGTGTAAATCATTGTTGCCGTCACAGTGGGCACAAGCTGCGATTTGGTAGATTGCCCAGGGATATCTGAGCCTACTGGTAGTTTAAGAATGGCGCCACCTGACAATGAGGTGCTCAATTGCTGTGTCCACAGCCTGCTCCAATTCAGCGTCTCTGTGATGGTTGTAAAGGAGCCACGCCCTCTAGCGCCCTCGCTGTCTTCCTGAATAAAGTGAGACAATCTGGCTGTCGCTCCCACCGTGTCTCGCGGAGAAACGCTTGTGCTAATCGTCGTCGCTGCCCGGTGGGCAGTGGTATCGAACAATGGATTAGTGACACCTCCCTGCTGTTCGCCGAATGAGACACGACTGTAGTCATACGTTGAATCCAGTGTCGTGAGCGCTGTGAGTTGATACGCGCCTCCTACCACAAGGTTATAAATCTGCCTCGATGCCCGATTCGTCACCTGCCCCGTCTCCAATATTCCTCCCGAGGTCGATCCAAAACCTGTTCCTAGCCCACCAACACCCGCTCCATACCCGGTCGTGGCAGGCGTAGACCGATAGGTACCCCTCATGCGTAACGACGTAATCCGCTGTGATACTTGCTGTGCTACATCTCTTAAGTCTAGCTGGCCGCCAACGTTGTAACCGATAAAGTCACGACCGGAATTGTGTAGGTATTTGTGCACTAATGCAGACCCGAAAAGCCCGCCACGAACTCGCGCACCTTCATGGAAAATGTTGATCTGAGGTATCGCCATGGTGATGAAATCCTCTGGTTTGCTGCCTGGACTCAAGAGAGACTTTGGAGCCCAGAAGATGTTCGAGTCGTATCTTTCTGACACCGTAAGAGATGGAATAATGGCCGTTTGCGCAGATACCACGCTGCTTAATGCCCACTGGACGATAAGCAGAGTGAGTAAAGCGACTGTTCCTTGTCTCTTCTTGATGACATCACGGGACCACAATGACGTCACCAGCCTTCAATATAATGTTCGCGTCAAGATTTTTTCCTTGAACAATGTCCTGATAGGGTATGGGAATCATCACCTGTTTCGTTTCTCCTTGCCCGTTCCTGACGTTACGTAAGACATGGACATTGTTACGGGATGCGAAGAGCGTAAAACCACCCGCATAAGATATCGCTTGGATTACACTGGTAAACGACTTGAGAACAATCTTCCCAGGCCTTCCGACTTCGCCGACAGCAAAGACATGATAACTATTGATTTCTTTGACTTGAACTGACACGGTTGGTGAGGACATAAATTCAGCTAATCCATCGGCGACTTGCTTTGAAAGGGCCTGAGCTGTGAGGCCTGCAGCCATTATATCCCCCAGAAGGGGCAGCGAAATTTTCCCATCCGGCCTGACAATAACCTCTTTGGACAATTCCTGATTGCGCCAAACTGTCACTATCAGGATGTCCTCTGGACCGATGAGAAACTCCGTGGGAGGAGCAGCCATCCCCCGGTACTGCACGTCCGGCTGTAAACAGCCTCCTGCCCCGACTGATACGACTAGCAGCAATACGGCGACGAGAACATTGCCAGCCAACCTAGCGATGTTTTTCCTCATCGTCTTATTGCCTCTTCCAAACATCACAGTATATTCCATAGCCCGCTGTAGTCAGCGCAGCTCTTGCAAAATCGTACTTCAATTGTGTCTTGTTAGCGAGTAGGCAACACCACCATCGTTTCAGACGGGACAACGATCTGATCTCCAGGCTTCAATTCCATGTTTTGGCTCGATCCATCGCGTACTACAATGTCATCGTAGCTTGCCTTGAGCTTCGTCAAACCTTCGCCATCTTTGGAAAAGCGAAAAATTACAATCTTATTTCTCGCAGCCATGGCCGTAAATCCACCAGCGACGGTAATTCCTTGCAAGAGGGTCGTTTTGCTCTTTAAGGGATATTTCCCAGGCTTATTAACTTCTCCAAGCACGTATATTTGATAACTATTCACCTCTTTAACCATGATTGAAATTGTAGGGCTTTCCATATACGCTCTAAGCCCTGTTGAGATCTCCTCCGTCAATTGAACCGGAGTTTTCGCTACCGCAGAAATATCCCCCAGCAGCGGGAGAGAGATTCTTCCATCTGGCCTTACCTGCACCTGCTTGGAGAGATCCGCATTCTTCCATACCGTAATTTCCAAAATATCCTCAGGACCAATTATATAATCCGGCGTGACAGTCAATAGCGCTTTGTCCGCTGCACCGGATACTGCTTTTGATGAAATTTGGAGAGGCCTCACAGTATCTTTATCCTGCGCAGCAGCGGGATTAAGTGCAATAAATATACCTAATCCAATCGCAATGATTATAGACAAAGATTTACTGAATCGTATACTCATTATTTCTGCAACAGTTAGCTAAGTATGAGAATAGGCTACCGTCCATCAGAGGGGTCATATCCTCTTAGACAATACCGTAGAAATGACTTCGACTGCCACCTTTTATTTTATATTCTATACAGCCTGTGGAAACCGTTCAATATCAGAAAGCTTTACTATGGCTCGGCTCTGATAGGATAACGCACTCAATAGCACAACGACTCGCTCTTTCCCTGATAGGCAAGAGTCGAATATTCCCTCGACACCAGCTAATGGTCCATGCCTAATGCGAACAACATCGCCTTGGGTCGGTCTCGCCATAATGGGGATAATGTCTTGCCGACTCAACCCTCTACGTATATCATCGAGCAAGTCTTGCTCAACCTCCGCTGGAACTTGACCGAAAGTAACGATCTTCTTCACACCTCTGCAATAAGATACCATCCGATTCTGCCTGGAGTAATCAAATCTCGCAAAGAAATATCCTGGGAAGAGGCTTGTGCGACGTACATATCGTCTTCCCTTAATGGTAAGGGATTCATTAGTTTCTGGAAAATAAGTTTCAATACCCACTTTCTCTAAGAAGGAGACAGCGGTCTGCTCCTTCCGAGGTTTAGCCATTACTGCATACCACTTTTCCATTTCGTGTCTTTCGTCAGGCTGTCACTTTAGAGACTACGGACAAATACACATGCTTGATTGCCCATTACCGCTCCGCCTTACTACATCAATACCTATCCTCTGAAACACTTCCTTCAAAATGCTCTTATCCAGGATATCGTAGGCTATGGTGTCCTACCCATATGGGTGATACTGGCGAGCCGCAGCCCGCCACCCATTGATCGAAGGAAGCCCAATATGGACAGATTAATGAACCCTATTTTATCCAGCTAGAGGGAGCCCCGTTCGATGACAAGATCATATGCAGGAACAAGAACTCCATGGGCATGCTGCTCCACCTAGAGGTCGGAGCTCCAACCTGTCTCGTGCGACCCTGCCCACCACCACTGTCGGAGGAGTTGTTAGCGACGGCTTTCCACTGCCTGTCGGCCCAGTCGCTGCCAAAATGCAGGGCCTACGCAACTTTCGATTCCATTACAACAGGCGTAACCATTTTTTCACATCGTGTCGAAATACTATACGAGGGACACCGACAAAACCCTGGTGACCCTTACTACTACCACGGACTGGCGCCAGCACCATTGATTGCTACCTTTGACAAGTACTGTCGGCAGATTGACCCCTTCTCCAAAATTCAAAAGAGGGAGCCCGAGGTCAAGAGCATTATCCTCACCTAAGTCAACGCGATGAGGACCCACATTGGAACGGCACTGATATCGCTAACACATTACCTGCGTCAACATGCCGGTCTAGATTGATGAACCATGCGCCACGCTACCGCACGCATGGATAGTCCTCAAACCTCTTGGCTGCCAATAGATGATTTCAGAACATGAATTTGAGTCCTACCAAGTAGGGCCCAGTACCAGTTCCTTGCCAAAAAGGAACGCGCCTCGCCCATCGAACCTCGGCCAGCGTGGGTGTTTCTACAACAGTTAGAGGGGTCGGCACATAAACCTTCAATACTTGATTTACATCAGGAACCTGCTCCATCAAGACTAGCATCCCTCCACTGCTGATGTTCAAGGAGAGTGCTTTCCCACTATGAGTCAACGTGGCTTGAGCCTCTACGGATGTCGTCATCTCATATGATATTGGTCTCAATAGAGCCGCCCTCTCATTATGACTTTTCTGGCTATCTATGATTGGCCATTCCCACTCTGTCTGTACCACTTCGTGCCTCCTCTATATATATAGAAAGTATTTCCGCCCAGTCTGGGTCTCATTATGATAATTCAGAGTTTCCTGACGGTAGCAAGCCAAGTTTTCTTGCATTATATTTATAAGTATGCTTCATCCCGCTTCCGATTTCACTCATTCTTTCCCTGTGAACCATAGAGAGAGCAACCACCAGGAACAATACCGATGATGTAGGCCTAGTTGCACCAACGGTGGGTGTTGACTCCCCCAAAAGTGTTAGGTACTATTTCCACTATAGAGTTACGTTTCTCAATTCCCTATGCTACCTTAGCATAAGCCAACGGATTGTCTAGGACTATTCTTTGTCACGACTTCGAAAGCGTCCTTCCATCCCATGAATGATTCATCAACCTCCGCAGACCAAATAGACACTCTCGCCGATCAACGCGTAGGTTCAGGAATTGTTGTCCTTTCCGCTGCCATGCAACTCCTCCATATGAATCGTCAAGCCTCAGAACTGGCCAAGCTTATTAATGCAACAGAGCATGGTGGGGGGAGTCTGAGATCTGCTCATGGAGTCTTGCCAACTGCGCTGACAGAACTCTGCGGAGAAATCATCAAGGCTCTGCATGTTCGAACCGAAGCAAAAGACTGGGAACAATTCGAGATCAAACGCGTGGCAGGTAACCCTGAAAAACCAATCCTGCTACGGGGGTTCGGCCTACCGGACCGAGGGGGGATCCAGTATTCAAGACTCGTGGTCACACTCGAAGAATTAGCACGACGACAGCAGCTCAATACTGATCAAGCTAGGGAAAAGTTTCAATTGACCAATCGAGAGCAATCTGTCATTGAACATCTGGCAAAGGGGTGGACGAACAAAGAGATCGCAAACGCCCTTCAGATCACCGAACAGACCGTGAAAGAGCATATTAAGCACATCATGCGAAAAACTAATTCCACAACCAGAACAGGTATCCTCGTTCAGATCTTCAATTCGTAACCTGCCACAGTCTCTGTGTTAAAAGTACCATGGTGCGTTATCTTCACCACAGTTAGCTGTTACAAAGTAATAGTTTTCTCATTCATAATCAATGCCTTACGTTTCATATTTTTTTATTAACTTGGCCCATTGATTGCATTGCACCTATGATGTCGGATCGTTGGAACGTTGGATTGAGAAATTCGTTCATTGTCATCAGAGAATGAGTCACGAGGTAGCATGAAGAGTATCCGTTTAATCGTACTGAGTGTCCTGATTCCAATGATTGGGATCATGACCGGCCAGCCAGCTCAAGCGGCTGCCATCGATAACGGACGTTTTATGAGCCTCTGGAGTAGCTACTCTCATTGCCAAGCCACCACAGATATCGACCAGCTACGAGAGGACGCGTTGACCCTTACAAACGCTGCGAATGGTTCGCTTACGCAGGAAAGTTTTATTCTCCCACTACCAAGCAAACTTGAAGAGCTTGTGTCAACCCCTGTAGCGCGGTTTGCCGTGGATGTGAAAGCGATGGCTGCGGCATGTTCCCTGCGGGCTGGCTCCGCTGCTGTGGAGGCTAAAAGGCTGGATATCGCCAAAGATCTCCTTCATGCCATCCTGGCCTACCAACCCCTTTCTGAGTATGCCTACTACGCTCTACAGGCAAAAGCGTTGCTTTCTGAACTCGAGACAAAGGTTATTGAAGTTACGCTCAATCTCCCCTAGATATCGCCCGGTTGGGTTCTTCTCCATTTTTATGGCAGTTGAGTGGAACGTCGCCCCTCCTGGTGCGGCAATTCGAGTCTCCGCAACTACCGGGGATTGGCGAGCGCTTGATAGAATCAACGCGCTCGGCCCATGCGTAGGACTGCCACCGATTCACCCACTCCCGTTTGAGCCCCCAAGAAACTGTCGATGGCGCCCTTTTCGGCGCACAACTGCCCACCGTGCTCCTGCTTCAGAGCATCAGGGGGGACCGCCAGGAACGGGCGCTACGCGCCGCCCGGAAACTGACCGCCGCGATCCAGTTGCAGAGTGACTGGGCACCCCTCGTTCAGGCCGTTGCCTCATCGCCTGGACCACCACTTGGCGGTCTTGCTGCCCACGCATCGAGCAGCCTACGCTCAGTCCGGAATACCACTCCGGCCTCACACAGAGATACACCCCGTGTTTGGTTGTCTGCACTTGTGTGTTATCGGCACCCCATAGAGATTTGGGGACGGGGGCGGTGACGCCCCGCGTCAGATGAGTGCACGTTCCATCCGGAAGGGATCCCTAACGACTCCAGGGCCAACGCCGCCGCGGCACGCCCTGCAAGCCGGTCTCGCGCAAGTCTTCCCAGGTACGGGAACTCCCTCCCACCCCGGCCTGCTCGGCAGGGACCTGACGAATCCGCCCCAGTAACCAGACGTTCTCCTGAGCGCGGACACACGGGGTCGGCTCCCTTGGCCATAGTACCCACTGGGGGACCCCCCAAACATCGGCACTTCATCCAGATGGAAAACGCGGCGGCTTCGTTGGATCATTCGAAACTTCATTTCGACGCACTCGCGAAGTATGAGGCCCGCGTCTCAAACCCAATCCCGCGCCTTCGTCACGCGGGCTCCCCTCTCGATGGAACTGACGACAACCCCTCATCGCGTGAACCTAAAAACGGCAGTCGACGTGTCAGGTCGCGACAGTTTCTGGCGTCGGCAAGGCCGGAGGGCCCGCTGTTGGGAGCATAAATTTGA
>JAKDNQ010000315.1 GCA_030456405.1 Nitrospira sp. | reverse complement strand
GGGATTCTTCGTCAAGAACGGTGACGGCGCAGCGGATTTCAGCCCATCGCCCATTTAATACAAGTCCCAGATCTATCAACTCGCTGCCTATTTGGGAGTGCCGGAAGAGATCCAGCGTCGGCCCCCGACGACCGATACATACACGATGGAGCAGTCGCAGGAAGAATTCTACTTCACGCTTCCGTATGACAAAATGGACCTCTGCCTGTATGGCAAAAACCACGAGCTTCCCGCGGCAGATTTGGTCAATGTGGTTGGATTAGAGGAAGACGTCGTGCAGCGTGTCTACAGCATGATCGAATCCAATCGAAATGTCGCGCGCTATCTGCACGCATATTCGTTAGTGGTCGACTAGTCCCTCTCACGATTCAGTTCGGGATAGACCTATCATGACCCGCACGGTGATGAACGTCAGGGACTATTTGCTTGCCGGCAAGGAACCTTCGCGGATCGCGCTCAGATTTCCACACACGTGCCATTCTTATGGAGCGCTCACCACACACGCAGACTATGTGGCAGCATACCTGCTCAGGCGAGGGATGCGAAAAGGCGACCGAGTCCTTCTCATCGGGGACAACCTCATTCTTCTGGGTCGCCTGCTACTTAGGAATTATGCAGGCGGGGTCGGTCTGCGTGCTGATCGCAGCGAGTAGCCAATATCGGGACATCGAGTACGTGCTTGAAACGACGGAGGCGCCAATCGTCTGTGCCCAGGGAACAGTCGCGATAGCCCAGGGCGCCAGGTTTTCAGGAAGACATCTTCTCACTGACAAGGCAGTGCCTCCTGTCGGGCAGACGGCCTCCCAACAAGACTTTTCCAGCCTAGATACGGGCACGATAGCCACTCACGACTATCCCTACGTACGACCCAATGATCTGGCGGCGCTGGTCTTTACGTCAGGATCGACCGGTCAACCGCGCGGTGTGATGGTCTCCCACGCCAACATCATCGCGAACACCGACTCGATCGTCTCATGCCTCTCCCTGACAGCGTGACCCGCGCCAAGTCGAACATTCAGCTTCGGCGCGTTTATTCGGCTGCGGTGGATCACATCATGGCACCATCTGTTTGCGGGGTGCTTCGCCAATTCCATTACGTCGAATGAACAGGGACCATATGCTGGCCTCGCGTAACTTCATTGACGGAAACGCGACATTCTGCCATTCTTATTGAAACGGACGGAGGGGTGTATGTCTCAGGTGAAAGGAAGAAAGATTGCAGTGGTGGGCCTCGGTTATGTGGGTCTGCCAATCGCTGTCGCGTTTGGGAAGCGGCAACGAGTGATTGGATTCGATATCAACAAGGCAAAGATTGCGGAATTACAAAAGGGCTTCGACCGTACAGGTGAAGTGTCTGCTGCAGATATGAAAGCCACTGATGTTCAATACACATGTCAGCCGAGTGATCTCAAGACAGCAAATTTTATCATCGTGGCCGTACCCACGCCGATTAATGAAGCGCTTCAGCCGGATTTGACGGCTCTTCGCCAATCGTCAGAATTGATCGGAGCAAATCTTTCGCCGGGGTCGATTGTGGTATTCGAGTCGACGGTCTACCCTGGCGCCACTGAAGAAGTGTGCCAGCCCATTCTTGAACAGGCTTCCGGAATGAAGTGCGGAGTGGACTTTAAACTTGGCTATTCTCCCGAGCGCATTAATCCCGGCGATAAAGAGCATAGGTTGGAAACGATCATCAAAGTTGTGTCTGCCCAAGATGACGTGTCGCTGGAGATTATCGCTCACACCTACGAACTTGTGGTCAAGGCGGGGATTCATCGAGCATCGAGTATCAAGGTTGCGGAAGCTGCAAAGGTGATTGAAAATACCCAACGGGATCTGAACATCGCCCTGATGAATGAGTTGGCACTCATTTTTCACCGCCTTGGGATCGACACAAAGTCAGTCCTGGAGGCTGCAGGAACGAAGTGGAACTTTCTTAGGTTTTCTCCGGGACTGGTTGGCGGGCATTGCATCGGAGTTGACCCCTACTACCTGACAAGCAAAGCCGAATCGGTCGGCTATCATCCCCAGGTGATTCTCGCTGGTAGGCGCATTAACAATGGAATGGGGAAGTTTGTTGCTGAGCAGACGATGAAGCGGTTGAGTGAGTTGGCTCGGCCGGTCAACGATCTCAAAGTAGCCGTATTGGGTCTCACGTTTAAAGAGAATGTGCCGGACTTGCGAAATAGCAGGGTGCCGGACATTATTCACGAACTGCGAGAGTATGGTGTCCAAGTTCTGGTGCATGATCCCATTGCGCAAATGGAAGAGGCGGTAGAAGAGTACGGTATACATTTGTGCAAGTGGGAGGACCTCAAAGATATCGATGGAATTATTGTGGCCGTCGCTCATCGTAGTTATGCGGATATGGGATTGCGGAAACTACTCACGCCTCTTCGCAGTCAGCGGAAGGGCGTTGTTATTGATGTAAAATGTCTGCTTGACCCGGCGAAACTGCCTAAGACTCTTAAGTACTGGCGTTTATAAACCGCTCAATTCCTCGGTGCACATCATGCGCGGCATGGTAGGCATGCAGAGATACGTCTCTTCTTATTTGGCGCTCTTCTAAACCCTTCCTCAAACACGTTATCCTTTCAGCGGGCTTCTCGCTCCATTACTGATTTGTGCTCCATATCGTTTCAGCGGCCCCGCATTTCCGATGGGTAAACTGGCAGCCTTTTGCTTCTTCAAATATAGAGCGCGATTTAATCGGGCTATGTTCGTATGCCTGGTACTCTGTTGACCACGCTCCGCGCGGCTTGTGTTGCGCATTGTGGGCGCGTGAGGCGCTGGCAGGATACCGGTTAATTCCTGTCAGCTGATTTTTTGATTCTCGTTGCCCCCCTCTAAAGAGGCTGCTATAGATTTCCTGTGGCATCACATTCTAGTCGGTTCTCTTTATTCCCCTTTGGTGTAACTCTGTTTCGTGACCGATGAATATCTTGGTCGAAAAAATTGTAAAGCCCACAGCGGTGAAACTATGGTTGTTCATGGGAGCCATGACTTTTCTTGCCGGCTGCGCCTACTTCAATGCACCTGACATCAAGCGGGGGGATCAACATCTCGCAGCAGGTAATTGGGCGGAAGCCAGTCTTGCCTATAAGCAAGCGCTGAAGGAGGATCTGTTCAATCCCACTCTACAGAGCAAATATGCCATGGCTCGAGAACGAGAAGCGGCGGCATATGAGGAGCGTGGCAGGGCATACCTCAAGGAACATCAACCTGATCTTGCATCGGAACAGTTTAAGCGCGCACTCACCATCGAACCGTCCAGTCTCGATCATCAATCCGGGTTGCTTGAAGCGCTTCGCTTGAATGATGCCCGCAGTCAGAGTCGAGAGGCAGATCGCCTCGCTCAGCTCGGTCGGACCGATGAGGCCATGGAGGCTTATGCCAGGGCGGCTGAACTTGATCCCTCATTCAAAGAACCTCTAGAGGGCATCTCCAAACTTACGGAAGAGCAGCAGGCGTTGAACCGTGATGATCGGCGAAAGCAACCTGTGACACTTCGGTTTCGCAATGCCGGGCTGAAAGAAGTCTTGGAAGGAATTGGGAAGGCCCAAGGGATCAACCTCATTTTCGACAAGGATGTCAGAAATGACC
>JAKDNQ010000314.1 GCA_030456405.1 Nitrospira sp. | reverse complement strand
CGAGGGCATGCACCGATTCTTTCCCGCACTCGCCCTCATGCACGGGTTCACAGTCACAGAAGTGCCGGTTCAGCATTACCCTCGCATTCATGGCGTCTCCAAGTACGGCATGGGTAACCGATTATTCAAATCGCTCTACGATTTGATCGCCGTGAGATGGATGCAGGACCGAGTGTTGCGCTATACCTTCCGCGACAAGTGACGGGCAGCGAGTCAACGAGAGCGCGGGAAGCTCGACAAACGAGGCGTCATGCGTGTCTCGCCCATCGCGCATGACGGTTCCATCATGAACATCGAAACCATCTGGCTCGGCATCGGATTTCTCGGCCAGGGGATGTTTTTCGGCCGCTGGGTGATCCAATGGATTACCTCTGAAAAAAAGGCGGAGAGTCAGGTCCCGATCTCGTTTTGGTACATGAGCCTGATAGGCGGGCTCATCACGCTCGCCTATGCGATCTATCGAAAAGATCCGGTCTTCATCGCAGGACAGAGCATCGGGACGATCGTCTATATTCGCAACCTCATGCTGATCTCGCGCGCAAGCCAAGCGAATCGGCCGATTAACCCCTCTTGAGATCTCATACGCTCAACTCACGCAGTCGTCACGCCATCCGAATAATTCTATGACCACAGCCGACCGTTCTCCCCATGCACTGCTCCTCTTGGCCCTCCTCCTCCTATCGGGACTGTTGTTTTTCTTGGGGCTCGGCGACCTGGGCCTGACCGACCAGGACGAGGGACGGAACGCCGAGGCCGGACGTGAAATGTTCGAATCGGGGGATCATCTCACACCGAGGTTTAACGGTGAACTGCGCGTGGCGAAACCGGTCTTGATCTATTGGTTGATGGACCAATCGTATCGCCTATTCGGCGTTAATGAGTTCGCCGCACGATTCCCCTCAGCCCTCTTCAGCGTGGGCTTGATCCTGATCCATTACCTGTTTCTGGCACACCAGCGCGATCGAACCGTCGCACTCTTCGGCGGCTTGATGCTCTTACTCAATCTGGAAATCCTTGGGCTGGGACGCATGGCGCTGACCGATAGTGTCTTGATTTTTTTCACGACGGCCTCGTTGTACGGATTCTGGCTGGGACTGCATGGAGAAGGCGTCGTACGCCGATGGATGTGGATATTCTATATCGGGATGGCCCTCGCCACGTTGACGAAGGGACCGATCGGGTTCGCAGTGCCTCTCATCGCGGCGGCACTTTACCTTACCTGGACGCGCCGATGGCGGGACTATTGGCAGAAGGGGCTTCCCCTTGCGGGCATGCTGCTGTTCGCGCTGCTCGCCGCTCCCTGGTATGCGGCCATGTTGTATGTGCATGGCGACGCCTATGCCACAGGTGCGAAGACCCATACGATCGGCCGATTCCTCAGTCCGATGGAAGGGCATTATGGGACGATCTTCTTCTATCTCCCGGTCCTGCTCATCGGCTTCTTTCCTTGGAGCGCACTGCTGCCCCTCCCGCTCTATCACACATTCAAAGAGTGGTATCTCCTACGCCGTGGCCGTGCTCATCCAGTTCTCACAGAAGCGTCCGAACTCGACCTCTTTGCGGCTCTATGGGTTGTCGGCACCTTCGTGTTCTTCACAGCCTCCTCAACCCGCTTGCCCCACTATATCGGTCCGTTGTTTCCAGCCGCAGCCCTGTTGACGGCCTCGTACTGGTACCGGTGCCTGCAAGATTCGACGACGAAAGGGATTCGGGGGTCAATCCACCTCATGATGGGAGTGGGGTATCTCTTGGCAATCGCCTTTGCCTGCCTCCCCACGCTCTACACCACCTATGCCTCCAAGATGGTGAAAGAATTCCCACTTGCCGGACAAGTGGACCTCGGTAGCGGCCCTTATCTGATTGCAGCGCTGTTATTAATCGGAATGACGTTGGTAGGGTATTTCGGATTGAACGACGAACAGCGAGGAGGAGCATTCTGGGCCGCCGGAGGAACCTTGGCGGGGCTAGTTCTGATCGTCATTGTGATCGCGATTCCACACCTCAACCGATATGCTGTCGCACCTGCACAGGAACTCGCCTATGCCGCGGGACTGAACCTGACCCCACAGGATCAATTCATCGCCTATAGCACCACGAGAGCATCGTCAGTATTTTATGCAAGACGCAAGACGCTCTTCGTGCATCGGGGGGAAGAGGACATGATACGGGCGGCTCTGAAAGAGCCAAAGAGAGTGATGATCCTCTTACCGGAGAGCGCACAACCGAAGCTGCCGGCTGAAGCAACCGGGTTGGTCCCCATTCTGAAACGCTACGGGTACGTGCTGCTGGCCAACCAGCCCATGGTGACGAGTCCACAAAGTGCAGCTCCATCACCTCCACCGCCTACCATTCTCGGCCATTGATCTTGTCTGTCTCGTCTGTCCGGTCTATCTTGACTATCTGGTGTCTGATCGAACCAGACAGACCAGATAGACCGGACAGACCAGACTACATCGGCACGATACCTTTCAGAGCATAACTTGCGCCCAGCACCAACAGCATAGCCGCGACAAACAGGCCCTCTTTCATGGCCACCCATAACCCTCCATGCTCTTCCGCTGTGGACTCAGCCTGCCCAGGGAGTCTGTCCAACCAATGAGCCACACAGACAAGCAGCACGGCAGTCGTGACGAACAGGGAGCCGACCGTCATTCCTAATCCCAGACCCACGAAACTTCGAGCTAGCGATCCGGACAGCCAGTCAGGGCGCCATGACGACTGTACTGTCCACAACACATGGCCCACGAGCCCTGACAGAGTCAGCACCAAGCCGCTCCACAAGAGCTGTTGAGACGGCCAAGCTTCGGACGGAAGATGCACGATCGTCCAGACAAGCGCGAGTGTCGCGACAAAATACGGCGTCATCCGGCACACAGCGATGGCAATCGAGGAACGCCATTCGCGCCAAGGATGAGCGGCAACCATGCCCATGATACAGCCGAGAGCCGCCCCCCCAGCAACATCGGTCAAATAGTGAGACCCGCGAATGATCCGACTCACCGCTATGGCCACTGCCACCGCGAGAATGGGCCATCTCCCTCGCGGGAATTTTGTTGCCAGCACAGTGGCAACTGCACATGCGGCTGTTGCATGCCCGGACGGGAACGAGTCCCATCCACTACCGCTGATCGGAGAGAGATCGAGATTTCCGGCATGCATGAACTTGGGGCGTGGGCGGCCGATGACATGTTTCAAAATATTGGCGCTCAGCCCAGCAAGGCCGTGTGCGATAAGGCTCTGCCAGCCTGCGTCTTTCC
Organism: Nitrospira sp.; assembly: GCA_030456405.1. Next base: position 355 of record JAKDNQ010000314.1, on the reverse strand, counting down.
ACTGCGGATGTTTCAATCCATACCCGACCGCCAGCAGCGCGAGGCTCAGGATTACCAGAGATTCCCCTTTGCCGAGGCGGTCACCGATATCGCTGAGCTGAGCCAGCCAGGGATTGGTGAGGTGGTCCATGTGAAAATCGTTGAGAGAACGGATGAACCGGGTCAGCGGCACATCCCACTCGAACAACCCCATGAATGCCAGGATGAGTGCACAGACGGAAAGGAGGGCGACTGCAACAGACGTGAATCGGGAATCGTGAATCGTGAATCGCGGGAACGCCATGAGGATCGGTCTACACGTTTAGCGAATCACGTTCAACGATTAACGGCTTCAGGGAACCCAGTCGGCGAGAAA
>JAKDNQ010000313.1 GCA_030456405.1 Nitrospira sp. | reverse complement strand
GAGACACCGCCTTCTTGTCCTCGATAAAGTCGCCTAAATGGCTGTCTTCTTCTTCGCCGATCGGGGTCTCGAGAGAAATCGGCTCCCGCGCGATTTTTAAAATCTTTCGCACTTTGTCGAGCGGCAGATCCATACGCTCGGCAATTTCTTCCGGCGTCGGTTCGCGTCCGAGTTTCTGGACCAGATGGCGGGAAGTTCGAATCAGTTTGTTGATCGTCTCGATCATATGCACAGGGATACGGATCGTCCGGGCTTGATCGGCGATTGCGCGGGTAATCGCCTGGCGGATCCACCAGGTGGCATAGGTACTGAACTTGTACCCGCGCTTGTATTCAAACTTGTCGACGGCCTTCATCAAGCCGATATTACCTTCCTGGATCAAGTCGAGAAACTGAAGACCTCGGTTCGTGTATTTCTTGGCGATACTGACAACGAGACGCAGGTTCGCCTCGACCAGCTCGGCTTTCCCCCGCTTGACCTTGTCCTCTGCCACATCCAGATGCTTGACCGCATCTTTAATCTCCTCCGCAGACACGAGAGCCTCTTCGTTTTCGAGTGCTCGAATCCGGCCCCTCGCCGCCTGATACACTTTTTTGATCTCGTTGAGCGCCTCCTCCGAGCAGCTTGTCTTGCGCTTGACGGCGAGGAAGTCTTTCCGATCGCGGCAGAGCTTCTTGAGGGCTTCGGCGCCGGCTTCGCCGCTGATCCCCAACCGCCGCTGGCAACTGACAATCTCGCGTTCCGACGTTCGGATCTGAATGGCCAACTCCCGCACACGCTGCACCATCCGATCCTTCAATACGCCATGCAGATTGACGGACTCCATCTTCTCGACGACCTGATCGCGAATCGTATCGATCTGCTTCTTAATCTTTTTCTGCTTTACAGGATCGCTGTTGGCATGCCGGGCCACTTCATAGAGACTCTTGAGCGAGGTCGAGATTTTACGGACGGAATTCAGCCCTTCGAGCGTCTTCACTCGAAGTTCTTCATAGTCCCGCTGGATTTGTTCTTCCTCGAATTCCTCCTCGGTCTCGACGATCGGGACGATCTCACGCACGTCGATGGTCCCGTTCTTGAGCTGATCGTACAGAGCGAGGACGAATTCAATCGTCATCGGCATCCCATAGATGACCGAGGAGATGTCCTTCTTCCCCTCTTCGATGCGTTTCGCGATCTCGATTTCCCCCTCACGACTTAACAGTGCCACACTCCCCATCTCCTTGAGATAGAGTCGAACCGGGTCGTCGGTCCGACTGAGTGCGCCGGGAGTCAAATCGATTTCCTTCTCTTCCTTTTCTTCCTTCTCATTCTCTTCCCCGACGCTGGCGCCGGCTTCGACCTCGGCATCCTCAGCGTCCTCGTTTGCCTCTTCACTGTCCCGGGCTTTCCTGATCCGCTCTCCCTCAGGCGCATCGACAATCTCGATGTCCATTTCGCCGAACATCGTCATGATGCTGCCGAACTGCTCGGAGGACACCACTTCCGCCGGCAACGTGCTATTCAGCTCGTCGTAGGTCAAAAAGCCCTTCTCTTTTCCCAGCGAAATTAGCTTCTTCACTTCGCCGAGCAATTCTGGTTTCGCCATGACTACTCCTTCACTAAGGACAACATACCGGTAGAGGACCGGCCGGCCTTGTGCATTCGCAATTCATTCACTTGTGCGTTCAACATCCGCGCATCCTCCACACGGCCTTCCCGTTCGGCCGCCCTGAGTTGCACGATCAGATCCCGCAACAGGGCCTCGGCTCGCTTCCGATCCAACGTCTCCAAGCAGCCGGCAACGTGGGCTCTCACGTCGTCGAAATGGTCTTCCCGCATGGACAGCTCCGTCGCCAGCGATCCACAATCGGGGTGATCGACCACTGCATCAAGCAACAACCGGAGTCCGACCCGTCCATCTCGATCAAGGTGATTCAGCGCCGCCTCGACGAGGGACCGACAGGCCGGAACCGAAAAGGCTTCAGGCTTCAGTCGCTGCACATCGGCGGGTGTGAGGTGTCCGTGCAGCAGTAAATACGCCAGATCTCGCTCCTCACTCACTCCCTTGAACGTGGTTGGTGTGGGAGCGGCTGATCGAGCAACCGTCGGACGGCTTCTCTCCGACTGCTCCAACGCTGGATACCGCTCAATCAACCGTTGTTGGCTGACCCCCAATCGTTCTGCCACGACACGAATCCGTTCTTCTCGTTCGATTGGATGTTCGCTTTTTTGCAGAATCCGCAACACATCGTCCACGCTGCGGATACGCTCTTCAATCGTGCTGGACTCTGCGGTGCTCAAACGATGATCGAGGGCAAAGTCCAAGAGGCTCGGAGCCTGCTCTTCCAACCGGGTGAAGGCTTCCGGTCCTTCCTTTCGCACATACGTATCGGGGTCCTCTCCAATCGGTAAGGTGACGACTTTCACACCGAGCCCGCTGTTCACAAACAGATCCAGTCCTCGCAGCGCGGCACGGACCCCGGCCTGATCCGGATCGAACAGCAATACGACCTTCGAAGCAAACCGTCTCAGCACCTGAATATGCTCTGCCGTGAGGGCCGTCCCAAGCGTTGCGACCGTGTGGGTCAGCCCAGCTTGATGAAGCGCGACGGCATCGAAATACCCTTCCACCACGATCACGGTCTTTAGCCGAGCCACTGCTTCCCGCGCGAGATCCAACGCGTACAGCGTCTGCCCTTTCTTAAACAAGGGAGTATCCGGCGAATTCAGATACTTCGGAGTCCCCTCCCCAAGAATACGCCCTCCAAACCCGACGACTCGCTTACGCAGATCCGTAATAGGGAACATCACACGGGCTCGGAAGCGGTCATAGGCCCCGGCGGCATGTTCGCGCGCTACTGTCAACCCGGCGGCAGCCAAATCGTCCTGCGCAAAACCCTGCTTGCTCAGCGCCTTCATGAGGCCGTCCCACTCAGCCGGAGCGCAGCCCATTTCAAATCGTTCGATCGTTCCAGCTTGTATGCCCCGGCCGGCCAAGTAGTCCCGCGCCGTTGCACCGGTCATCCCATCACGCAAATTCTGTTGGAACCACGCTGTGACCGCCCGATTAAGCGGTTCAAGGCGATTCGTCTGCGCAGCCTGAGGCCCCGAGCTCGGCTCACTGTCCGGCACGTCAATCCCGAGCTTCTGACCGAGTTCACGAACTATTTCAGGAAAATTCGCGCCGGTAATCCGCATCAGAAACGTAAACACATTGCCGCCCGCGCCGCATCCGAAACAATGAAAAATCTGGCGGGACTGGCTGACCGTAAAGGAAGGCGATTTTTCCTGATGGAAAGGACAGAGCCCTTTCAGATTCTGCCCAGCCCGAGTCAAGCTCACGTGATGTCCAACGATCTCGACGATATCGACCCGATCCCTGACTTGATTGATCACATTTTCAGAAATCAGACCTCGGCCCACGGGAGTCGCGGCTCCTATTTCCCCACCTGGTACGGCAGGAAAGATAAACGTAAGTGGTCGTAAAATAGACCTGCCAAGGTAACAGACGGAAAAGAAATCTGTCAACGTGGCGTCATGACAAGGCGCTAGGAGTCTGTCCGAGTAATCCTTCGTTGGGGGCGAAGGAGCTGCTGGTAGATGCGAGGCCGCAGGCTCGAAAAAACCGGAGGCGTATTC
>JAKDNQ010000312.1 GCA_030456405.1 Nitrospira sp. | reverse complement strand
CCCTGCGTTTAGCAAAACGGATTCCGTCCGACAAGCTCATCGTCAGCGAAAGTGGTATCCATCAGCGCGCCGATGTGGTGCAGTTGATCGAAGCCGGTATCCATGCCATGCTCGTCGGAGAATCACTTATTCGTGCGGAGGATACGGCCGCGAAGATCCGTGAGTTACGGGGAGTTCCGGCTCCGTCGCATGCATAAAATGGCCTATACAGCTAAAGTCAAAATTTGCGGTATTACCAACGCCGAGGATGCTGCCGTGGCCGTCGAAGCGGGGGCCGATGCGTTGGGATTCGTGTTCTATCGGAAGAGTCCACGATATATCGATCCCATGCTGGCTCGTCAGATTATTATGAATCTGCCTCCTTTGGTAATACCAGTGGGCGTGTTCGTGAACGAGGAGCAACAAGTCGTTCGTAACCTGATGGACGACTGCGGCCTCGCGCTCGCACAGTTGCATGGAAACGAATCGGCGATCTATTGCAAAGAGTTAGGCCGTACGGTTCTCAAAGCCCTTCGTGTGAAGGATCGAAGCACGTTTCTCGCGCTGGCCGAATATCGTGGTCGGGCCGCGGTTCGAGGGTTCGTACTGGACGCCTTTTCCGATCAGGCCTATGGAGGCACGGGACAGGTGATCGATTGGCTACTTGCTGCTGAAGTCGCCAAGGTAGCAAGTGTGCTTCTGGCCGGGGGACTGACTCCGGACAATGTTGAAAAGGCGGTTCAGACGGTACAGCCCTATGGCGTGGATGTGAGCAGTGGCGTCGAGCGTGCGACCGGCAAGAAGGATCACGAAAAAGTCCGCGCATTTATTCGCGCAGCGAGAATTGTCTCTCCGACATGAGCCTGTTTATACTGCGGGACTCGGCAGGATGCTGAAAAAGTCCGCCAGCTTCGTTCTCGCATCGTTCAGACCTTCAACGTACCCCAGAGGGTACGCCTCAGGCCTTCACTCGCTGCGGCCTTGCTTGGGGCAAGAGGCTGTCTTAGCAGACTCAGGGTGGGCGGGTGAGATGTCTGAACTTTTTGAGCATCCTGCTGGAGTAGTGGTTTGTCTAGGTGTGTATGATCGAGGTTTCCTGCGCTAAGGTGGTTTTTCTTAGGCTTGTAAAACGACTGCGAGGACGCTGATGAGCGCTGTTCCAAACAAGCAAGGTCGCTTCGGCGCCTATGGCGGACGCTATGTCCCTGAAACTCTCATGCCTGCGCTGCTTGAATTGGAGCAGGAATATGCGCGCGTGAAAAAAGACCGGGGCTTTCAGTCCGAACTCGCCTATTATTTGAAGCATTATGCCGGACGTCCTACCGCCCTCTACTTTGCGCAACGACTTACAAAGCGGCTGGGTGGAGCAAAAATCTATTTGAAGCGCGAAGACCTCTGCCATACCGGCGCCCATAAGATCAATAATGCGATTGGGCAGGGGCTTCTGGCCCGGCGGATGAAGAAACCGCGCGTCATCGCTGAAACCGGCGCCGGACAGCATGGGGTGGCGACGGCGACCGTTGCGGCGATGTTCGGGCTTCAATGTGAAGTGTATATGGGGACCGAAGACATGCAGCGCCAGGCGCTGAACGTGTTCCGCATGAGATTGCTCGGCGCGACTGTCACAGGGGTCGACGCGGGAAGCCGCACGCTCAAGGACGCCATCAGCGAGGCCATGCGAGATTGGACGACGAATATCCGCACAACCCACTACATTCTGGGTTCTGTGCTCGGCGCCCATCCCTATCCGATGATGATCCGGGACTTCCAATCCGTCATCGGACGCGAAGCTCGTCGACAGATCTTGGCGGCAGAGGGTCGGTTGCCGGATTGCCTCATTGCCTGCGTCGGTGGAGGCAGCAATGCCATAGGGCTCTTCCATGCGTTTATCAAAGACAAAAAGGTCAAGATGATCGGCGTTGAAGCCGGTGGGCTAGGGCTTGCCAGTGGAAAACATGCCGCGCGGTTTGCCGGAGGAAAGCCGGGCGTCTTACAAGGCACGATGACATACCTTCTCCAGGGCGACGACGGGCAAGTGAATCTGACCCATTCAGTTTCAGCCGGGTTGGATTACGCCGCGATCGGTCCCGAACACAGTTACTTGCGGGATCGAGGCAGAGCCGAATACACCTCGGTGACCGATGACGAAGCGATGGCCGCGTTTGATTTGCTGGCGAGAGAAGAGGGGATCATGCCGGCCCTCGAAAGCGCCCATGCGGTTGCCCACACGATGAAGATCGCGCCCAAGATGAAGAAGAGCCAGATTCTGGTTGTGAATCTCTCCGGTCGTGGAGATAAGGATGTCCAGCAGATTGCCAAGATGCGAGGGATCACGCTGTGACATCGAGGCTCGACCATACCTTTGCACAGCTTCGGCAACGAGGTGAAAAGGCGCTCATCGCCTATCTGATGGCAGGCGATCCCTCACCGCAAGAGACCGAGCAACTTGTTGTGGCGTTAGAACAGGCGGGCGCCGATATCATTGAATTGGGCGTCCCGTTTTCCGACCCCATTGCCGATGGTCCCGTCATTCAACAGGCGGCTGAACGAGCGTTACGCAGTGGAACATCGCTTCGAACGATCCTTTCCATGGTTGTCCGTCTCAGAACGAGGACCAAAATCCCCCTGGTTTTAATGGCGTACTACAATACCGTTCACGCATTCGGTCCTGAACGGTTCTGCCATGAGGCAGCTCAAGCCGGTGTCGATGGGCTGATTCTTCCTGACATGCCGCCGGACGAAGCGGGCCCAATCAGAGGGCCGGCTGCCACGGCTGGGCTTCCGCTGATTTTTTTACTTGCCCCTACGAGCACTGCGGAGCGACGGACTTTCGTGGCTCGCCAGTCACAGGGCTTCGTCTATTACGTGTCACTGACCGGCATCACCGGCGCAAAATTGCTGAACCTTGCCGATGTGGGAAAGAACGTCGAGAAAATCAGGAAAGTGACCAGCCTTCCTGTGGCGGTTGGCTTTGGGGTTGCGACGCCGGAAGACGCTGCCAAGGTGGCAGTCATTGCCGATGGGGTGATCGTTGGCAGTGCGATCGTGAAGCAGATCGCTGCACACCGACAAAAACCAGAAATGGTGAAGCATGTGGCAGAATTCGTCCGCTCATTGAAAGCCGCCATGCGATCGGCTTAGTCAAACTGACGCGAAGACGCTATCCTAGGGTAAGTCGCAATAAGTGAGGTCAACTACGGTTGAGCTTGAGCATTGATCAACTGGCTTCATCTCAGCCTGCAACTGATCCTGAGCCTCCAAATGGGCACACTCCGGACCCTTTATATATACGCCCCCGCTCTTCCGAGCGGGGCATCCTGGCAGATCTTCGTGAAAGGGACCGAAGGCGATTCTTGATTTTTGCATCAGATCAAAAGTTCAACTTGTAAAAGCATAAGATCACTCTGTCTTTAAGGAATTCCATGAAAAGGCATACTTGTCTGAGTGCCAGCCTGCTCTATTCAATCTCAGATGGTCTGTACGGTGAATCTGGCTGGAATGGAAGCGTTGCCTGGGGTGAGGTAGGGAGAATATCTAATCGCCTTTGTGGTCTGCTAGCTATTCCATTGCTGATCCTCAGTGGTTGCGGAGATTCCAGGTATCATCCCGGATTCCGCAGTTGAATCACGATCATGGGGAGGCTCCAGCGGCGTG
>JAKDNQ010000076.1 GCA_030456405.1 Nitrospira sp. | reverse complement strand
TCATTGCCGAAGGGTGGAAGCACGAACACTATCCGAAGATTGTCATTGTCCGTGACCAGATCGGTGAAATTCCTGTTTCGACGGAGGGGCTGCTCGCGGTGGTATCGGATAAGCCAGTCGATCTGCATGTTCCGCTGTTCGATCTGGACGACGTCGTCGGTGTAGCTGCGTTGATTATGAAACAATTTCCGCGATCGCCGTCTCGTGCGGAGCATGGGCTGGAAACCTAACAGGATGCTGAAAAATTCCGCCAGCGGCGTTCTCGCGTCGCTCAGAGGCTTAACGTACCGAATCGTACGCCTCGCCTCTTCGCTCGCTGCGGCCTTGCTGAACGGCCTTTTTGAGCATCCTGAGACTATTCTGACAATGGCGCCATATGGAATACTTCCCCGGTGTTTTGTGTATAAACTGAATTTTTCCACAGCTTGCTAAAGCCGCCGTCACCCTGGCTCCCATTGCTGGAAGTCTCCTGCTACATCGCTGAAGATCCATGTCCATACCTGTCCTGTCCGTCCAACACCTGGTGAAACAGTTTGGCGAGTTTGTCGCCGTTAATGATATTTCTTTCGACATCAGGCCGGGGGAGATTCTAGGGCTGCTTGGCCCGAACGGAGCAGGGAAAACCACCACGATTCAAATGTTGCTCGGGGTCGTGACGCCGACTGCCGGCTCCATTCAGATGTTCGGGCTCGATTTGGCGACTCATCGTGAAGAGATTCTCCAGCAAGTGAACTTTTCCTCAACGTATGTCTCTCTGCCTCAGGCGCTCACGGTCGAGGAGAATCTCTGGGTGATTGCGCGGCTCTATGGCCTGACTCAGATCCAGGAGCGGGTCAACGACATCGTGAAGCGGCTTGAGATGGAGGAGTTCCGTCATAAAGTGACGCGCAAGCTTTCTTCTGGTCAAACGACTCGTCTTGGGCTAGCCAAGGCTTTTTTGACCGAACCGAAGATTCTGTTCCTTGATGAGCCGACCGCGAGCTTGGATCCAGACATCGCGCAAAAGATTCGAGGCTTTCTCAAAGAGGAGCGAGGATCGTCCGGACTCAGCGTGCTCTATACGTCGCACAATATGCATGAGATGGAAGAGATGTCGGACCGGATCATCTTTCTCCAGCGTGGAAAGATTGTGGCGGAGGGGACGGCACAGGAGATTGTGGCGCGGTTTGGGGAAGCGGATCTAGAAGAAGTATTTTTGAAGTTGGCGCGGGAGAAGTAGGAGGGAGACGCTGGGATGGTTCCCGTGCTTCCGGAGCGCGCACGATCGGAATGTGCTCGCTCGACGGCCGCAGTGGGAACCAAACCCAGCGTCCCCCTGAATGGTTGCCTGCTAAACTGAGGAGAGGGAAGAGAAGAGAAAGATGAAGACTCATCGAATCTATGCGTTGGTGGTGAGGTATATGTACCTGTACCGACGCAGCCTGCCGCGGATGATGGAAATTTTCTATTGGCCGTTTCTGGACCTCGTTATTTGGGGGTTCATTACGGTCTATCTTATGAAGTTCCAAGGGCAAATTCCCGGGGCAGTGACGTTTTTTATCGGCGCCTTGATTTTGTGGGATATTCTATTTCGAGCGCAGCAGGGAATTACGATTTCGTTCCTGGAGGAAATTTGGGCGCGAAATCTCATGAACTTATTCGCCAGTCCGCTCAAGCCGAGCGAGTTTCTTGCCGCGACGATGGTCATGAGCCTGTTCAAAGTCGTGGCCGTCTCTGTGGTAATGGTGGTCTGCGCAGGGCTGTTCTATTCCTACAATATCTTCGTCATCGGGATGTGGCTGGTTCCATTTGTCTTGAATCTGGTGATGACGGGATGGATTATCGGGGTGCTGACCACGGCCCTCATCATGCGGTTTGGTCAAGAGGCGGAAGTCCTGGCTTGGAGCATGGTATTTCTTTTCCAGCCTATCTCTTGTGTGTTTTATCCTATGGACGTGCTCCCAGTTTGGCTAAAGGCCATTGCATGGATGAACCCGGCTGCCCATGTATTTGAAGGGATGCGCGCCGTGATCAGCAGCTCTGCCGAGCCGATAGCCCATCTCGGTTGGGCAACCGGCCTCAATGTATTATTCCTCGGCATAGTCATTGCCGCCTTCCATTGGACCTTTGCGCTTTGTAAGGAACGAGGATTGCTGGTCCGTATTGGAGAGTAAGACCATATTGATCCCGGCAGGGTGGATGAAAACAATCCCTGGGAGGAGAGACTGTCTTGGCAGTCTCTGGCGGGCGCGGGCGAGAAGGGCGACTTTTTCGGTATTCAGCGGAGTACTGATTGCCATTGTCAAGAAAGCTATGATAGCCTGCAATTGCCTTATCGCAGTGGCCTGGCGGTGAGGTGGAACGAAACATACAGGTCTGCAGCATTGATGTTGCCTTGCCCGAGAATCTCGCCGGAAGTCAGACCTAAGCCGCCGCATCTTACGCGTCTTCGGCCCGCCCCTTCCTTCGTCCCTCGTGTACAAGACAATATCATCATACTCATAAGGAGGAACCCCAGATGGGTTCAAAGATCTATGTCGGTGGGTTGCCTTATTCGGCGACTGAGCAGGAGATGAGCGATCTGTTCGGGCGGCATGGCGCCGTCGCGTCCTCGCGGATCATAACGGATAAGTTCACAGGACAGTCACGCGGCTTCGGCTTCGTTGAGATGTCTTCCGATGCGGAAGCGCAAGCAGCCATTACCGCTCTCAACGGTGCGGAAATGGGTGGCCGGACTCTCACCGTGAATGAAGCGCGCCCCCAGGAGCCTCGCACGGGCGGTGGCGGTGGGTTTGGTGGCGGTGGTGGTCGTGGCGGCGCCGGCGGCGGCAAGCGAGATCGCTGGTAATCCGTTATCGCGAATACGAACCGGGGCTGTTATCGTGAAGATAGCAGCCCCTTTTTTCTGCCTGACTCGTCCTGTCAATCGCCGGCTGATTTATGACCGGACACCTGTCGTTCGGCTAATCAAACCACCCATCCCCAACTTTTGGAACGCCTGGCCGTCCTTCTGCCAGGCTCTCGGCTGAAGGCTGAGGCGCCTGAAGAGTCTGGTGCACGAGTGCGATTACGGCCTGAGGCTCAAGCGGTTTGGAAAGATATGGAACGCTTCCCCGGTGTAAGCCATATCCTGCCAAATCCTGGTCGATCTTGCCGGACATGAGAATCACTCGCAGATTGTTCCGTATGCGGAGTGCCCGGACGGCCAATTCATGGCCGTGGACATGAGGGAATTGATTGGCGCTTGAGGCCAATTGAAAGCCCGGAGGGGGAAGGACGAGGTCTGTCAGTAGCAGATCGATGGGCCCATCGTGCTGCGTACAGATTTTGAGAGCCTCTGAGCTGCCCTCGGCAGTGAGGACCGAAAAGCCCGCCTGCTGAAGGATCGTCTTGCACAAGTTTGTGATAGACGATTCGTCATCGACCACCAGGATGATCTGGGGTGTGGATTGAGACACGATGGTCTGCTGTCCTGACACAGGGTGGTTACCTTGCTGACAGCGTAGTACTGAGCACAGTCTATGGCGAGAGAATCCACATTATTGGCCATAGGGGCGATCAGTGGGTCAGGTAGGAACTCTAACAAGAAAGATTCATGAATGGTCATGGCGAGGAGTGGAAGGTGGGGCTCAGCCTCCTCCCAGCGCTTTAAATGGCGCCGGCTGTTCAAGATTTGAAGTGCTGCTCGTGGGCCGACCGGGCCTTGATCGCATCCAGCCGGTTTTTGTCCAGACTCACGTGCAGTGATTTCTCCTGTGTGACGATCACGGCACCTGGCGCCTGCCCCTTCGCCTTCTTGACCCACTTGCGTCTTGTGTAGACGACGTCCCCTTTGCCGCTTTTCTTTAAATCGCTATAGAGCAGTGCTAGCGTGGCGGCGTCTCGGATAGTCTCAGGTGGCGGATCGCTTCCTTTTTTCACGCGCACCACGACGTGTGAGCCAGGCGTACCGCGGGCATGCAGCCAGAGGTCGTCACTCTTGGCGAGGCCGAACGTCAGCTCATCGTTCTCCCGCGCGTTTCTCCCGACATAAATCGCCAAACCGTCTGCCGAGGTGAAGCGGCGGAACGGACCCTGACGTTGTTCCTGTTGGGATGTTCTTTCGCCTGTCTGCTGGAGGGTTGCGGGTCTCGTAGTCTGTCGCGGGTTTCCAGGTGGTTGCCAGGTTCCTTGTTCTATGGCCGTGAGCTCTTTCTGTAGAGTCTTCAGCTCTCCTTCTCCTCCTGCGATGCGTGGCCGCAGTTCCCGCTCTGCCGCCAGGTGCTTCCGATGCTTTCTGAAGTAGTCATCCATATTGCCTTGGGGAGTTTTGGCCTGGTCGAGCGGGATGGTGAGGTGAGGAAGCTCCTCATCGAAATAATCCACCACAGCGACGTCGGTTTGGCCCTTGCGGATGGTTCCCAGGTTTGCCTTAATCAGTTCGCCATAGCGATCGTAGGTTTTATACTTCTCTGCCTTGGCGAGGTCTTCTTGCCAGGCCTCAATGCGGCGGCGAAGCTTCTTAATAGATTTTCTCAGTATCCCTGCCCGGTTATTCCGTTCGGTTTCGCCGGCTGAAGCACCCTCGACTGTGAGGTAATGGGCTTCGATGGCAGCAGACAGAGGAAACGGCGATTCCTGGACGTCCTGGATGAATCGGGCCTGGTCGGACGCATCTCGTTCTCGTTGCTGGTGAGGGGGAGGAACGTACAGCTGTCCCACACGATCCTTTGTTCCGTTCAGATCTCGTCGGATACGGCTTGCCTCATCGAGTACGAGAAGATTCGATGTTTTCCCTGTCAGTTCTGCAACCAATCTGCAGGAACCGTCCTTGGCAGTCAGTGCAAGCTGAACGATTCGGTCTCCGTGAATCTGCTCAATCCGGTCGATCCGTGCTCCTTGCAGATGGGCGCGGAGAAATTGACAAAAGGGCGGAGGTGTCGGTGGATTCTGAACAGCCGCAGTGGTGAGGTGGAACCGAGCGGTTTCGGGGCGGCATGAGATGAGAAGTCGGTGCGTCCGCCCTGGCGTGCGAATCTCCAGTACCATAGTACGGTCTGTCGGCTGATAAATTTTTTGAATCCAGCCTCCTACCAACACAGGGGCACATTCCCGCATCACGTTCGCAATTTCTGTCGCAGTCAATGCCACAATCCGTCTCCGATCGACTCCGGGGGACTTTCTTCACTCATGCCGTCGGCCGGATCAACTCGTGTCCCAGCAGGTTGTTCAAAAAGACCGTCCAGCAAGGCCACAGCGAGGGAAGGGGCGAATCGTACTTCGCCCTGTACGTTGAGCCCTCTGAGCGATGCGAGAACGAAGCTGGCGGAGTTTTTCAACGACCTGCCGAGCATTTTCCCCACATGGGACCAATTGTGTCACATCTATCAGTAGGTTAGGTCGAACGCCGTTCGTCAGTACTCTACGATTCATTGGAAAAACACGCAAGCTGTCTCCACCATGCCCGTGGCATTGCGATTGCTTCTTTAGGCAGGGAATCGGCTTGGCCCCCAGCTGCTACACTGAGAAGGAGAAAGGTTGGCGGTGTAGGCTCCAGCGTAAACAGAGGAGGATCTCATGCAGTGCGCACGATGTGATGGTCTCATGGTTGGCGATAGCCTCATCGACATTCAAGAGAGCAGTATTCCGATGTGGATGAAAGGATGGCGGTGTGTGTCCTGCGGAAACATCGTCGATCCGCTCATTCAACAACATCGGATGATTCAACGGGCAGGAGCGGTGCGGTTACTCGAAGCCGAGTCAGCTACGCCGCGTCTTCGTCACGTCGCTTAGGGCGACGGGCTAGACTTCATATTCAAGACGATTCGGTGCAAATTAGTGAGGAAACACGTTCCTCGTGAAGCGTGTCTCGTACGGGACGATCAGACACATTCCTTCAGCCCTGCCATTCACACTCCACAAATGACGCTTCACCCGCCAGTCCCCCTTCCTCGCAAAGCTAGCCGGAATAGCCGGATTCGCGTCACGCACCATCTTTCACAGGGTAATCGCCCTGTCAGCTCTATAGACTCAGGTCTCAACACGCTGCCTCCTTTATTACCAGACGATCCTTCCTGCTCACAGAACAGAGGAGGGGATTGAGCCTGATGATCTTCTGTGCTCGCGCAACGCGCGGCCTCAGAAGGCCTTCGCCAGGGTTAATGGCACATCTCGGCGTGCCAGTGGGCGGGCGGGTGAAAAAGCTGCGCACAGTGGAAGATCAATCAGCTTCCATCCCTGAAAGATAACGAGCAAGCTTAGAGCGGGCATATATATCGTTCGACGTGCGCAGGGGAGGACTGTTTCAGTCAGACATGAATCATTTTTGATTCACCTCGTGAATCTATTTCGATACAAGCGTCTCCGATCGGAAGATCGGCTTCACGCGTACATTGTTGCTTATCAAAGCGCAGAACGCTGAAAATACTGAGGTTATGGATACCAGACGATGATTCGACGCTCCTCCCCCATGCTGGCATATCGCTTGCTGTTTGATGAATGCAGCAGGGCACAGGAGAGCGTGTTGTGGGGACCATGCCTGTCAGACTCAGGTGCAGGCCAGGCGAGCCTGTAACAGGAAGGATACGCAGTTTCTGACCCGCGTCGAGCGAGTGACCGATGTCAAACTTAAGGGCGCCGCCAGGGCTGTCCAACCTTGCTCGTCGATGTAATCGTCTCGTGTACATCGCGAGGCAGATTCCCCAGCCGAGCAAACCACTTGTTGACGATGGGAGCAGCTGCTTGGGAAACTCGCCGCCTTCGGCGTCCGCAGCGTATCAGCAGGTATTCGACGTCTCGCACTCAACGGTGTACTCGGCCTCTCAGGAGTCTTGTGTATGCTTGGTGTTGAGGGCTCGACATTTCGGGAAGTGCTAAAGTACAGACCCCTAACACTTGAGTTTTTTGGAGATATCCAAAGAAGGGAGGAACCATGGAATTCAAGAGGCGAGAAATCGACGATGGGCGAGACACTTCGCTGGAGTTGCCGGACTCGTATTTCGAGGACTTTAAGCCTGGCTTCAAGCCGGCGGAGAAGAAGCGCAAGGAGGTTGCGGCGGAGGGTCATCATCGCTTTCCGCGCGTCAGTAAGCGCAAGGACGTACCGCAAACGCCACTAGCCAAGCGAATTCGTAGGGCGGTGTCATAGGAGGTAATCATGTCGCACGGCAGGTCTGAGGTAAGCTTCAAAAACGACTATGGGCACAGGATCTACGTCGCCTACATGCGAAGGGACTTTGGCTGTCAGGCTGAGTGTGGGGAGCCCTGGGAGAATAGAGGCTGGATAAGGCTCGACCCAGGGGAGACCGAGTACCGGGCAAATCCGACCGAGAACCAGTGGTTCTATTACTACGCGGAGGCCGTCAACGGGGCAATCTGGACCGGTCCCTACATTGTGGAGGCAGTAAACACGAAGTTCTCGAGTTGCTCATGTCTTGGCCATACTGGTGCCTGGTACACCGTCGGAATGCGGGAACTCGATACGGTGAAGTGGGCTGGTGTCCGCTTCATCCCCTGACGGCCGGCACGTCCCTGGCGTCGTAACATAGGCTGGCCGCTGGAATGTGAGGAACGCAGTAGAGGTCAGGTTTGGACTGTGCCCATTGAGCGGGCTCCTTGGTCGGCCCTATGGCGAGCAGCGACCCTTACGATTCGCATTGGCCGGGAGCGTCTCTCAAAGATATGCGGGTCGCGTCTTGTAATCCAACTTTGGGGGACACCGTGGGTTCGTTGCGTGACCTTGCGCTCGAAGTTTGGCGGTTCCAGAAAGCTGCTCTCGTCTCGTTCGCGCGGGGCATTGCGCGGGTATTCATGCCTGGTTAGAATCCTTCCGCGTTGACCTATTAGGCATTTGCAGCCACTTGTTCGCGAGGAATGGAAGAGTACAGGATACCTACGTCTTCAGCTTCCCGAAGACGCCTAGTGGGGAATAGAGAGAATATTTCCAACTACTTGGACCAAAGGAATAAAACGTGTATGCCCAGATGGCGATATCGGTCAGGTTGCCCAATTCGGCTTTCCCATTCCATGCTCGATAGATCACGAGCAAGATGCCTGTGAGGGCAACGAAACGAAGGAAGTGAACTCCTATCGTTAACCGAAGAAGAGAGAGTGCTGTGGCAACGAGGAGGCTTCCGGCGAACAAATCTGATGCGAACAACCCACCATCGGTCGTATCTCTAGACAAAAAATGCCAGGCCCCCATCCATACGAGGAGGGCGTGAAAGCCCCACCACGTGATCATTCCAAGAAGCTCATCTCTCCGGGAAGTTTCCATCGAACAGTCCTCATCTCACGGGATGTTGAACACGTTGCTATTTCAGCCGCCAATATAGCAGAAACCGATTGTGAAAAGCGGCAAGTAGTGTGTGCGCCGGAAGAGAGCAACCGGCTTCTGCTATGTGAAGAAGTCGCCTCGTTTCTTACAGGTAACCTTTCTCCTTACTCTGTAGTCGTCTATACTCCTCCACTAGTGTGCCCCATCAGAGCGGCTCTTCTATTTGAAGCAAGGTCCGAGTATGACCGAATCGGCATATGTCTTTCAGCGAGTTGACGATCGACGAGAGCTGGAACGGCTTCGGGCGATCGAGGGGGTGTTCGATCCTGCGAGTCGGAGGCGGCTCTTGGCCACTGGTCTGCAAGCCGGCTGGCATTGCCTTGAGGTTGGGCCCGGCGCCGGATCGATTATGAACTGGATGGGCGAGGTGGTAGGCCCGACGGGCCAGGTCGTGGCGGTGGATCTCGACCCGAAGTTTCTCAGTGACGAGGAGCGACCACATGTGAGCGTCGTGCGAGCCGATATTCGCATGGCCCAGCTGCCTCAAGAATCGTTCGATGTGGTTCATGCCCGGTACGTCTTGATCCATCTCGCTGACTTCGAGGTGGCCCTGACGAAGATGCTCGGCTGTCTCAAGCCGGGAGGCTGGCTTGTCCTGGAGGAGCCTGATTTTTCGGCTTCGCGTGGGATTTCCGGCGAAGAGCAGGAACTCGCGTCTGTGCGCAAGGTCAATCAGGCTATCGAACAGATGTATGCGACATTGAGAATGGACTACGCGCTGGGCCTGAAGTTGCCCGCCTTGCTGCAACAGCGTGGACTGAAAGACCTCACCGT
>JAKDNQ010000311.1 GCA_030456405.1 Nitrospira sp. | reverse complement strand
GTCTCTGAGCGACGCGAGAACGCCGCTGGCGGACTTTTTCAGCATCCTGCTAACCCGCCTCGAAGTAATACCGCAAACAACGAAGACTGTCTCGGCCGGATTGATTGGTGATGGCCACCAATAGCGTTTCCGTAGACTGAGTGCACCCTTCCGTCTGTACCATTGTCAGGCTAAGGCTATAGGTGTCACCCGCTGTGAGGAGCGGGGCGGCTGTCATTGCAAGATAGAGATACCCCCCCCCATTTGGGGCATTGTGGAACATCAGAGAATTCAGCGATAAAGGGCCGTGCCTGAGGATCGAGCTGGAATCTCTTCAATGTCCAAGATTTTGAACCTGAGTGCGCACACGAGCGAAGAGGAACTCCAGCACATCACAAGCCTGCTGCTTTTTCACTTCGTCGAGCAATCTGGTGGGGATATTCAATTTAATTTGGAAGATGCCAATCGGGTTCGTGAAAGTCTGACGACTAAGATGATTCAAATGCAGGTGGGAGAAGAAGTGCGTTTGCGAATTATCGATCGCCTGCCGGAACTACAGTAGCCTCTACTTTCAATCCTTCCTGAGTTGATCTGTCCTGAGATATGGCAGAGTCTGCAATAGTGAGCCAAGGAAGTTCCAATCTGTTCGATACGGAGGTATACTTTGGCCATGTCGATCAACCTACCTCTCAAAGACATGACCCTTCAAGAGAAGCTTGCGGTCATGGAATCGATCTGGGAAGATCTCGCCCATACTCCTGAAGCTATTGAGTCTCCTGCCTGGCACAAGGACATCCTCGACGAACGCCGCCAGCGGCTCGCTGAGGGCACAGCTCGATTCACCGATTGGGAAACGGCCAAAGCGGACATTCGTAAGAAACTGTCGTGAAAGTCGAGATCCTGGATGAAGCCCAGGAGGATCTGATTCAGGGCTTCCACTTCTACGAAAGCCGTGAACCAGGGCTCGGATCGTATTTCCTAGACTGCCTCTTCTCGGACATCGATTCGCTCCTCGTCTATGCGGGGGTTCATCAGGTCGTATACGCCTATCACCGATGCCTCTCCAAGCGCTTCCCTTTCGCGATCTACTACAGCATTGAGAAACAGTTAGTACGTGTGCGTGCCGTGCTCGATTGCCGTAGGAATCCCTCGTGGATCAGAAAGCGGTTGAAGAAGGACGGCTAAGTTGACCGTTTATGCCGTGCATGAGGCGCTCTGCAACAACGGGAATTCAGAGCGTCCCCATTGTTTTTCCCTCTCGGTCTATGCCAGGTGGAAGCCTTTGGAAATTCCCTCGCGAACTCGGTCAGTTTCCGCTTTTCATCCTGGCAGAGCCTCAGTGGGTTCCTGTCCCTTCGGCAACATCGGCGGTCAGCACCTCGGCCGCTGGTTAACTGTGAAGAACGGATATACTGCGGGCTTATCGCTGAATAGAGTAGAGGGTTCGCAGTTTATCCCGGAGGCTGGCACCGGACAGAGTGGTGGATAAGGACTTAAGGTTGCAGTAGACTTGCTGATCAGCCGATTATTGAGGCTGTCTTGCTGTGCTGTAACGACAGGCCACAGTATACTCACCAGGTGGCACTTGAGACTCTAACTCCGTCTAGGCGCAAATCGTGAATGATTCGGCAAAGAGCGAAACTAGCACTTCTTCTCGTTCAGAAACTCGACGAGAAAAATGGACATTTTCCCTTTTGTTTCTCGGTTTCTCCATCCTTGAGGTGGCAGTTCTTGCGTTCAGCCACCCCACCTTTGAAAAATGGGGTGATTGGATGATTGCGGGAGGAGCACTTTTATTTCCCATTCTAACTGTGCTGTCATGGAAAAGTCTCATAAGTGATTGGTCGGTCGAGGAGTCGGATCGCGCCGTTGGAAAAGTATTTGGTTGGATCATAGCGACGCCAGTCGTTGTCGCTGCGCTTGTATTAGTCGGGTGGGCACTCTTTTCCTTCCTTGGTTGGCTCGCGACAATTCCAGTGTGGGCAGCAGTCATCATCATTCTGTTGCTGCTTCGTCGGTAAACGTCATGATCTTGTTTGCGCCAGACAAGGCACTCCAGCTGACGGCCTTGCCGTCGATTCTTGTCACCAGAGACACGGTTGAGCTTAGTCATTAGATTCCTCAATCTGTCGATGCACACGAAACTCGCCAAGTGGATTCGCTGGCTTGAGGTGATCAAAGAGGAGATCCAGCAACTCGTCATCGCAAAGCATATCTTCTGGGCAACACACAGAAATGATCAAGAACAACCCGAAAATTCAGAAGGCCAGTGACTTCTATAATTTCTTGGGAAATACCTATGTGTCGTATGTCGTCATGGGCGTGCGACGGCAGGTCAAAATCGATTCCCAAAGCATTTCATTCGCGAGGCTTCTAAGGGAGATCTCGCAGGCGCCAGCAACACTCTCGCGCGGCTACTACACATCCCTATATAAAGGATCTAACGTCGAGAACTGGGCAGACCGGGACTTTGATCGCCACTGCGGTAAAGGGGCTGCGCATATCTCGCCTACCGCCGTTGCCGCCGAACTGTCTGACCTCCAAGCATCTGCCCGGTCGTGCGAGGAGCTTGCGGATCGTCGCATCGCACACCGCGATAAGCGCCCACCCTCCATATTGCCAAACTTCAAAGAGCTTGACCGCTCGATTGACAAGCTCGACAAGCTCTACGTTCGATATCACCTTCTCTTCCACGCACAGGCGATGGGTACGCTAATGCCTACTTTTCAGCATGACTGGCGAGAAATATTTCGTGAACCGTGGATTGCCAAGCGTGATGAGTGAGCGGTCGTGGACATCGGCCGATGGAGAAGCACACGTTATGTGTCAAAACGCTAATGGCTAAAAACGCAGCTCATAAGCTTCTGGGCGATATAGGCTTGCCTGAAGATTTCATTGATCGACTCATCCGCGACAATGATTGGTCAATGATCATTAAGCTGCACGCTCTGTTTGAGGCAGTGTTAGCGAGCCTAGTGGTTAAGAGACTACAGGTGCCTGAAATTCGGAAGGCCGTCTCACATCTTGAATTCAACCACGCAGAGTCTGGGAAAGTGGCATTCGCTCTTGCGTTGGATCTTATTGGGGCTAAGGAGGCCACATTATCTGAGAGGGCTATCGGAGCTTAGGAATGATCTTGTACACGATGTTCAAAAAATCAATTTTGATCTGCGTGCATATACCTCGCAACTTGACCCAAATCAACGAAAAAAATTCAAAAGCCAGTTTGGAAAATCTATTTGTGCCGTGAAGAATGGTGAGAGCACGTATAACCAGCTATTAAAAGCTCATCCCGCTCACATTGTTCTTCTTGCCGCTTACAGTTGTCTCTTAACCTTAGAGTTCAAACTAAGCTACGCCAAACGCGACTTGCTTGTACAAACGTTAATGGAGCGAATTCTGAAGTGACTCATAGCCGTTCATTCCTATGGACGTGCAAAAACGGTCCGATGAATAGTACGTTAGGCGCGTGAGCCGCCTTAGAATCATGGCAAGGCAAACGGATCAGAACGCTTAAGCAATCTCCATGCTACAGATCTCCCCACACATCACCATCCCCGATTCTGAGATCGATATCCATGCGATGCGGTCGCAGGGCGCCGGCGGGCAGAATGTGAATAAAGTCTCGTCCGCGATTCATTTGCAGTTCGATATTGCTGCTTCGTCGTTGCCGC
>JAKDNQ010000310.1 GCA_030456405.1 Nitrospira sp. | reverse complement strand
ATTAAAGAACTCACACGTACCGGACGGGTTGCGGTGGCCCGCGAGTTGATTCGGTCGACGGATGTGCCGGCGAAAAAGATTGCCCGCGAATAGACGTTACCTCGGACTCAATGCCCAATCGGTTTCTTGACACGGCTATTACCCCAAGGAGTGATCGATGAAGGTGTACTACGATAAGGATGCCGACATTCAACACATTCGGAATAAAAAAGTTGCGGTGATCGGCTATGGCAGTCAGGGCCATGCCCATGCGCTCAATATGAAGGAGAGCGGTGTGAGCGTGGTGATTGGGCTGCGCGAAGGCGCCTCATGGAAGAAAGCGGAGCACAGCGGGCTGAAAGTTATGCCGGTCGCCGATGCCGTTGAGGCGTCGGATGTCGTCATGATTCTTGCGCCAGACGAAGCGCAAGCGGCCATTTATCGACAGGACATCGCTCCGAATCTGAAGCCGGGCTCCTCTCTCGCGTTCGGCCATGGTTTCAACATTCATTTTGGACAAATCGTTCCGCCGCCCACGATGAATGTATTCATGGTCGCGCCTAAAGGGCCGGGCCATCTCGTCCGATCGGAGTATACGAAAGGTAGTGGGGTGCCGTGTTTGCTCGCGATTCATCAAGACCCAAGCGGAACAACCAAGCAGCTGGGCCTTGCCTATGCCAGTGCGATTGGAGGCGGGCGGGCTGGTGTGATTGAAACGAATTTCCGCGAAGAAACTGAAACGGATCTTTTTGGTGAGCAAGTCGTACTCTGTGGAGGGCTCACATCTCTCATCCAGGCCGGGTACGAGACGCTCGTGGAAGCCGGCTACTCTCCTGAGATGGCGTATTTCGAGTGTCTGCATGAAGTGAAATTGATCGTAGATTTGATCTATCAGGGCGGGATTGCCAACATGCGGTACTCTATTAGTACGACGGCCAAGTACGGTGACATCACTCGTGGCCCTCGGATTGTGACGGAACAGACCAAGCAAGAAATGAAGAGAATTCTGGGCGAAATCCAGCAAGGTCAGTTTGCCAAAGAATGGGTGTTGGAAAACCAGGCGAACCGTCCGGTCTATAATGCGTTGCTGGCAAAGGGTGAAGCCCACCCTATTGAAGAGGTCGGGGCCAAGCTGCGTGCCATGATGCCTTGGCTAAAGAAGGACCAACTGGTCGATAAGAACAAGAACTAAGGAGCAGTTGTCAGCTGTCAGCCGTCAGCCGTCAGATCATAATATGAGTCGACGGACTTAAGCTGATTGCTGAGGGCTGATGGCTAAAAAGTGGCGGATCGTGCCGTCGGCATCCCGTTTGCCAAAGAGGGAATTCCCTTCATCGGGGCGGCTGTCGGCGTTACACTGCTGGCAGGATGGTTGGGCTGGATCATTGCGACGGTTGGAGCGGCGATTCTGACGCTCTTTGTCTCGTGGTTCTTTCGCAATCCCTCCCGCGTGATTCCCCAGGGGTCACGTCTCGTCCTCGCGTCGGGTGACGGGAAAGTGATCGCGATCGAAGAGGAATTCGAGTCCCGGTTCATCAAAGATCGTAGCATCAGGATCAGCATCTTCTTGAATGTCTTCGATGTGCATATCAATCGGATTCCCTGTGAAGGGGTTATTGAGGATGTGCAGTACCAACCAGGGTTGTTTCTGGTCGCCAGTAAGCCGGCTGCGACGTTGAGAAACGAGCAAAATGCTCTGATGATTCGGACGGTGGAGGGGGCGAAAGTATTGTGTGTGCAGGTAGCCGGGTTGATTGCCAGACGGATCGTCTGTTGGGTTTCGCCAAGAGATCGAGCCGTGCTCGGTGAACGATTCGGCTTGATCCGGTTTGGGTCGCGGATGGACACATTTCTTCCTCTCGGGACGGCAATAAAGGTTGCGGTCGGCGATAAAGTCAAAGGTGGGGAGACCATCTTGGGAGAACTGCCGTGAAAACTGCCGGACTTCGCCAATCATTTGGAAGAGATGGGAAGCGGCGCAAAGCTGCCATGCATTTGATTCCCAATCTTTTTACGACAGGAAATTTGTTGTGCGGCGTATTTTCGATGTTGTCCGTGTTTAATGCGGACTACATGATTGCAGCGGTGGCCATCCTGGTCGCGATGATCTTCGACATACTCGATGGAAAGTCCGCGAGACTGACGAACAGTACCAGCCATTTCGGTTTTGAGTACGACTCGTTGTCCGATGTGGTGTCGTTCGGTGTTGCTCCGGGCCTCTTGATTTATTCCTGGGCACTGAGCGGGCAGGGTTTGTTCGGTATGGCGGTGATGTTTGCGTATGTGGCGATGGGCGCCGTTCGGTTGGCCCGGTTTAATTCGACGACCTCTGTGCCGGACGGCAAATACTTTACGGGATTGGCGATTCCTGCAGCGGCTGGAGTTGTGGCATCGCTCGTGATTTTTGATCACTATAGCCTCAGGATAGGGACGGAAGTGAAGCCCTTCCTTGTTTTGATTATTACACTGGTCCTGTCGTTCTTGATGGTGAGTACCATCAAGTATCGGAGCTTTAAAGACATGAAGTTCCGCGGCGGTCGGCACATTACCTATTTGGTGTGGGGAATTTTGACGCTTATGCTCATAGCAGCCTGGCCCCAAGTTATGTTATTTGTTATCTTTGCGGGGTACGCCCTGCTTGGCCCGGCAGAACGGCTTGTCGGGCTTTTTTCCAAAGTGGGTGGGAAGCGTTCCTTGCCCAAGACTGAGCAGTCGGTGAACGAATCGAAGATTTAATTGGCGACGACGAGGAGTAGTACGCGATTCGCACAGCAATGAGAGAGCTGGTGGATGGTGCAAACCAGTCTGTGTAGCGCCGAACTCGCCTCCGAGCTAGAATCTATGAAACCCGAGTAATGGATTCCGTTTCGCCCCCGTCATAGGGCGTAATGAAGGGCCGTGGATAGCGTACGTTGTCCAGGGCTACATCAGGGTGGTACCACGGAGCTTCTTAAAGCCTCCGTCCCTGGGCGTAGGGATGGAGGCTTTTGTGTTTTTTAGATTGCTGAAAACGACCGCCAGCTTCGTTCTCGGCTTGAAGACATCCTCAACGGGGGGATCCGGCCGCCTCACCGACTCGGCGGCGCGCACAAACGTGGTGCTCCTTATTCGTCGCACCGTGCGCCCCAGAGGGTACGCCTGCGGTGTTTTCTTAACCTGACACCTTGCTGGACGATCGTTTTGAGCAGTCTGAACCGAAGAGAGGTGAAATCATGACACGCATGATTCGAATTTTCGATACGACGTTGCGGGACGGCGAGCAATCGCCGGGGGCCAGCATGAACGTGGAAGAGAAAATCATGGTGGCGAAACAACTGGCGCGTTTGGGGGTCGATATCATCGAGGCAGGGTTTGCCTATAGCTCCCCTGGAGATTTTGAAGCGGTGCGGCGGATTGCGCAGGAAGTTGAGGGACCGACGATTTGCAGTTTGGCCCGGGCGCGTCCTGAGGATATCGATCGAGCCTGGGAGGCATTAAAGGGGGCTCCGAAAGTCCGCATTCATACCTTCCTCTCGACCTCGGATATCCATTTGAAGCATCAGTTTCGAATGACGCGTGATGAGGCAAAGAAACGCGCAGTAGAGATGGTGCAACGGGCGCGGGGTTATGTGGACGATGTTGAGTTTTCGCCCATGGATGCCAGTCGCTCCGATCCGGCGTACCTGTATGAGGTGA
>JAKDNQ010000309.1 GCA_030456405.1 Nitrospira sp. | reverse complement strand
TTCGTATCCCGTGACATCGCATCCGGCGTGGACAATGCGGCAGGCGAACATGGCGACAGCGGTTCTTCGGCAAACTTCCATGCGCCGTCGAAGATGGTGTTCCATGAAAACGGGGTCGTGGATAAGGAGTCAGCGGCGGGCGAGGGTGAAACTTCGGGCTCTTGAAGGATCGTGGGGATTGGTGACGGCTCCGCCGCAAAGATCGATTCACGGGCTTCGGTCATATCTTGCACGGGAGTGGGACTCGACAACTGTTCTGATACACGTTCAGGCTGCGTGATTGCGGACGGGGTGAAAACGGATTCATCGCTCAAAACAGATGCTCCCTCCGATTGCGAGAGCGGAGGCGGATCCTCAATCTTGATCGTGGCGTTTTCTATCTGCTCCCAGGGCATGGGAGAAGAGAGCCCCGGCGATCCGACGGGAAAGACGATGACGCTCCCAACATCCCCTACGTGATCCTCCGAGGCGGGAGAAGGAATTTCCTCCTCTACAAAAGGTGAACGTTCGACAATCGGATCCCCCGTTTCATCCGCACGATACCCATTGAGTGAAGACAAGGGTACCGCTGATATCGAAGTGGCTATTTCCTGATCGAACCGATCGGTTTCGTCGTTCCGTTCGGTAGATTCGGACAATGGATCCTGTTCAGCACAATCGACCGGCGCCGGGGTTATCAACTTCTCAGAAACATCAAGCGCGTCAATGGTCGGATTCGGCGAGGTGTGTGGCGGAGCTTCGTGATTCGGCGGAGCCCCCTCGAACTGTTCCCACGGCATCTCTTCAGAAAAAACCCTCGATACTTCAGTGGTGACAAGGCATTCGCTCTGAGAGTGGGAGGAGACATTGGCTTCCAATGTTGCCACCTCTGCAGGAGACGACGGAGAAGACACAAGAAGCTCGCCTGTTTGTATGTCGAAGAGAGAGGCAAATTGGAGCGCCGCCGGGCTTGCAGGCGCAAGCTCTCGCACCTTCGCATAAAGCTGAGAAGGTTTCCTGGGATTGTCAGAGTCTGGATCTTCGATGAGGACGTCGATGGCCTTCCCCAATTCGGCCACCGCCGCTATGGCATCTCCCTTTTCGTCGTACACATAGGCCAAACGCTCGAGGAACGGGACGCAACGCGGTCCAGCCACCAAATATTCTCGCAACAAGGATTCGGCCAGCCATAAATCTTGTCGCTCAATCGCTTCGTTGACGAGGGCCTCAAATGCTTGCCGAGCGGTGACCAGGCTGCCTAGCCGCAGATGCAGCGTGCCAAAGAGTCGTCGGGCTTCCGTGTTTTGAGCATCAAGTGCGAGCAGCTCTTTCAACGCAGCGGATGACCGGCCATACTTGCCGGCATTCATATTGGTGATGGCTTCCTCAAGAAGCACACTTTTCTTACTGTAGCCGACCACACCCCGGCTGTGTGCGCGGGGGGAAGTTTTTTTGTCAGTTTTTTGAGAGGGTTTCTTGTCGGTCCGCACGCTATAACCTTAGCAGATCATCGAAAGATACAAGATGGCTCCCTGGCCAGTTTGCACCGGATTTCGTGTCGGTTCGATTTCTTACGATCTTGAGAGGAAGCAAACTGGACCGAACAATGCAATCCTAGTGCCATCATGGTTTTTGTGGGAGTCTCGAACTTCATTGATTTTTAAGGCACTGGGGGCACTTTCTCCCTCCTGCTCCTGATTCATTTTCAAAAATGAACAAGCCAGCCAAAAATCGCCGCGATAGAACCTGTTTGTGGAGCGACTGCAGGCACACCCCAACCATATGAATCAGTCTTTCACTATGGAACTCCGGAAAGCACGGAGCACTGTTGATCTCTCATGCAACAGAACGCAAGTTGGTTGTGTCGATGACAAGCCTTATGGTACCGTCCTCTATTCCCATTCATGCTCGGTCGGTTCCAGGGGATGATCGGGTCTCTCCACATACCTGTTATAGGAATCATGGCTTTTTTCTGTTTCGGACAATCGAAGTGGATTAAACACGCCTCGCTCGTCTGTCTACTGGCAGCGCTGAGTGGATTGCTGATTCCTTCCGCTCTGCTGGCTCAATCTGGAGGAAATAACTCAGGACGCGTCTCCCTCGACTTCAATGATGTGGAGCTCTCTGTTTTTGTTCGCTTCATTAGTGAGTTGACCGGTAAGAATTTCGTCTTGGACGAAGTAGTCAAAAAGGCCGGAGGGAAAATCAGCGTGTATTCCCCGACCAAGGTCACCCCAGACCAAGCCTACAGCATGTTCGTGGCGGCGCTCGAAGTCAGTCGTCTGGCTGTCATCACGAAAGGGAATGTCCATCAAATCGTGGCGATGGGCGAACTTCCTCCTGAACGAGGGGCGTACGTCTACAAACTGAAAAACGCCAATGCGACCGACCTTGCCGCCATCCTGACCAATCTCGTGGCCCGATCTCAGACCGTGGTACAGACAACACCGGGCACCAGGCCGCTCTTTCGACCCTTGAGCGAATTCGAAGCCCCTGTCCAGGTCTTTGCGGACAAGGCGACGAACTCGATCGTCATCAGTTCGACAAAAAGCGCCTACGCAAAGTTGTTGTCCGTCATGCGAGACCTCGATACCCGCCGGAACAATGTCTTTGTCGAAGCTGTCATCTTGGAGGTGCAGGTCAGCCGGCTCAGACAGATCGGGAGCGACCCTCTTCAGGTCATTTCTCCGTTCAAGAGCGGTTCAGTGCAAGGTCTTGCTGGACTCAATATCGACCCCGGCGCTTTGTCCAGTATCGCGGCGGCCGTTGCTGGCGGGGCGGTAACAGCAGGAGTGCCGCTTTTCAACACGGTCAACGTCCGCGCCTTCCTACAACTGTTGCTGAGCCTGACAGACACCAATGTCCTGTCGACCCCCCAAGTGCTCGCCGCGGATAATCAAAAGGCCAAGATCGTTGTGGGTGAGAATCGTCCGTTCCCCACGGGTCAAGCCCAGGGAATCACGGGTGGCACCCTCGTCACGATCGAGCGAAAAGATGTCGGTGTGACACTGGAGCTTACCCCTCAAGTGATGGAAAACGACATGATTCGATTAGAAATCAAGCAAGAGCTTACAGCGATCGCGGAGAATGTCGCACAAACGATCGGGAGCGGCACGGCCAGCATCCCGGTCGGACCCACCACGACCAAACGCTCGATGGAGACGACCACCATTGCAAAAGATCAACAGACGATCGTCGTCGGCGGGCTCGTCCGCGATAACATCACCATCAACGAGAGAAAGGTTCCGCTCTTAGGCGATATCCCGTTCTTGGGTTGGCTGTTCAGATTCCAAAGCGTGGCGGTCGAGAAGCTCAACCTACTCGTGTTCCTCACCCCAACTCTCGTCAGGGATGAAGTAGACATGGTGGAGTTGAATGCGCGAAGAGCAGCGGAGTTGGAGACACTACAGCGCGAAACTCGGATTGAAGAACCCACGAGACTCAAGCAGGATGTCTTAGAAAAACTCGAACGTCAGAATGGAACTCCCCGGCCCCTTCCCAATATCACGGATCCATCCGCTCCGCTCCAGCCACCCGTGAAACCTGAATAACCTCTGATCAATCTGTGCTGGCCGCCTGACCGCACAGCCTCTTCCCACCCACGGCCTTTCCGTCCGTCCTGCCCCCGCTTGCACTTTCGCGCGGCCCACGGCATAGTGCGGGCATTTACGGGGAGAGGAGACACGATGGGACG
>JAKDNQ010000308.1 GCA_030456405.1 Nitrospira sp. | reverse complement strand
ATTATAACCACGGCGGGTGGAGATCTGCTCGCCATTTTCGGACATGACGACTCCATATCCCAAACATAGGTAAAAGTGACGAAAAACTCCTCTGTCGATTTCAGCCCATCTCGACGACTATCTTATGCAAGCCGGTATGGTAAAACCTTCAAGGGAGGAGCGCGCTATGAAATACCTTTGTTTGGTCTACGTTGAAGAAAAGACACTTCACGCGATGCCGCAGAACGAGCGGATCACGCTTTCCAACGAATCGATGGCATACTGCGACGAGCTGCAGAAGCAGGGCCAGCTCCTTGCAGCCTCACCACTTCACCCGGTGGAAACCGCCACGACCGTGCGAGTCCGCGAGGGTAAGACGTCGACGACCGATGGGCCGTTCGCCGAAACGAAAGAGCAGCTCGGCGGCTACCTGCTGATCGATGTCAGAGATCTCAACGACGCCGTACGTATCGCGTCGAAATTCCCCGCAGCCCATTACGGGAGCATCGAAGTTCGGCCTGTCAAAGAACAGGGGTGCGCGTGAGGCCGAATGGTGAGTGGTTAATGTGAAATGGTTAATGGGGAACGCAACCATGAAATTCTTGTTGATCGTCCATCATGACGAAGAGGCTTTTCAGAACATCGACAAGGAGATGCGGCAGCAGATGCTTGCCGAATCCATCGAACTGACGCACCAGTTGCATGCCACGGGACAATACGTTCATGCATCGCCGCTGCATCCGGCCGCCACGGCGGTCATCGTGCGGGTGCGGGAGGGCAAACCGTTGGTGACGGATGGCCCGTTCATGGAGACAAAGGAGCAGCTTGCCGGTTATTTCCTGATCAATGCTCAAGACCTCAACGAGGCAATCCGCATCGCCACTCGGATTCCTGGAGCGCGGATCGGAACCGTCGAAGTGAGGCGGCTGATTGAGGTTACTGGCTTGCCGAATGAGTAGCGCTTCAAACGGCAAGAGATTCCTATGAACAAAACGACTAACTAATGAGGAGGACACGATGGCCACAAAAGCGAAAGCAAAACCTAAGCCTGCTAAGAAAGCTCTCAATACCGGGAGCATCGTCTGGTTTGAGATTCCAGCCGACAATCCCGAACGCGCAAAGAAGTTTTATGGCTCGTTGTTCGGCTGGAACATCAAATTGTTTCCCGGCATGGCGGATTACTGGCACATCGACACGGGCGGCGGTAACGACACACCCGATGGCGGGATGATCGTGCGCAAGCACCCGGAACAGCCCATCACCAACTACGTCAGCGTGAAGTCGGTCACCAAGTCCATGGCGAAGGTCGAGAAACTTGGCGGCAAAGTCTGCATGTCCAAGACGGCGGTACCGCAGATGGGCTATTTCGCCATCTGCCAAGATACGGAGAACAATACGTTTGCTCTTTGGGAGATGAATGCCGGCGCAAAATAGATGGCCTGAACAGGCAAGATGCAGCTTGGTCCTGATTAGCGCTGCTGTGCGAGAGATGTTCGACCTGTCGATTTCGAGATGTCTCGTTCGACTAAGAGGTAGAGGCGACCATAGTGACGTGATCGATTTCGTATAAATGGAGGACGGCCACGCAAAAAATCACCCCCTGCTTGTGGTTCGACGACAAAGCCGAAGAGGCGGCGAAGTTTTATGTGTCGATTTTTAAGAAATCCAAGGTCGGAAATATCGTCCGCTATGGAGAAGCAGGCGCAGAGGTCTCCGGGAGACCGAAGGGGTCGGTCATGACCGTGACGTTTGAAATCGAGGGGCAGGAATTCGTTGCCTTGAACGGCGGGCCGCTTTTCAAGTTCAGTGAAGCTATCTCGTTTATGGTGAAATGCGAGACGCAGAAAGAAATAGACGAGATGTGGGAGAAACTCTCCCAAGGCGGAGAAGAAGGACCGTGCGGCTGGCTGAAGGATAGATATGGTCTGTCGTGGCAAATTGTTTCTCCTGAGTGGAACGAGATGTTGAGGAACGAGGATGTCGAAAAATCCGAAAGAGTCATGAAGGCCATCCTTCAAATGACCAAGCCCGACATCAAGAC
Source organism: Nitrospira sp. (assembly GCA_030456405.1). The sequence continues at coordinate 1,653 of JAKDNQ010000308.1, read as the reverse complement.
AGTCAAGCAAGCCTATGACGGTATGTAGCACCCAACGAAGCTGGATTCGTTCAGCGTACGGGTCCTTATCCAACGGCACAAGCCAATCGGCATCCTCTACGGAACCAGCTAATGCATAGTTAGCGCGCACAATGTCATGCAATCGTAGGAGAGTGATATGAGGAAACTCATTGCGTCCACATTTACATCACTGGACGGTGTCATGCAGGCACCAGGAGGACCGACCGAAGATCCAACCGAAAATTTCACGTTAGGTGGATGGATGTTCTCTTTCGGGGATGCAGAGATGGATTTTTCTGCGGCAGGTTTCGATGGCAAAGATCGAGAGCTTGTACTCGGTCGCAAAACCTACGAAATATTCGAGGCATATTGGCCTTACCAACCAGAGGATAATCCGTTTGCGAGGCCGCTCAATGCGGCAAAAAAGCATGTGGCGTCCCGCACTTTGAAGTCATTGCAATGGAACAATTCGTCGCTACTTGGCGGTGACATCGTTTCAGCCATAACCGCGCTCAAGGTTCAGCCCGGATACGACCTTCAAATCATTGGCAGCGGCAATCTGATTCAGACGCTACAAGCCGCATCGCTCATTGACGAATACAACGTATGGACGTTCCCGGTAGTTCTTGGAGGCGGAAAGCGATTGTTTAAAAATGGTGCAAGGTCATGTGCACTGCGGCTCGTGGCTTCGAAGGTTTCAACAACCGGCGTTGTGATGAGCACCTATGTTCCAGCTGGAGATATTCCGCTTGGAACAATTGGCGAGGCCGAGCCAAGCGCGAAATAATCGACCCGGCGCGCCAAGATGGCTACAGATGCGACGTGAATATGCTGTCTACAAACTGTGCGCGCTAACAACGCGCTCCAGGGACGCCGCTGTCGCGGCGCCCCTGAGCGGAGGGCGTTAAGCAGTTAAAACCAAAAAGAGGTCAAGATGAGAAACGTTCAGACTCTTGTTGTAATTGTGGGTCTCTTGTTCACGCTTAGCGCGAACGCGCAAAATAATAGGGCCGCCGAGGTGATGAACAAGATCGAGCCACTCCCGCGAGATTTGGAAATTCAGCTCGCGCTGAGCGCACTGCCAACGCACCTCAGAGACAGTGCAACCGTATATGTTTTAAACCCTGACAAGGGCTTTGACGTTGCCCGCAAGGGCACAAATGAATTCCATGCCTTCGTTGCTCGAACCGGCGATGATACGTTCAGGGGATCCTGGCACTTCACAAAATATCGAGATGATATTCTCTACCCGGTTTCCTTTGATAAAGCGGGATCCAAGGCGCAGATGCGGGTCTTCTTCGATGCCGCAGAGATGCAAGCTAAGGGCACTCCTCCCGGCGAACTAAAGAAAATCATCCAAGACCGTTTCAATGGAGGACTCTATAAAGCGCCGGAACGAGCCGGTATCTCATACATGTTGTCCCCAGTGCTGAGAACATACGTAATCCCGGAAGAAAGCGACCGTGTCATCACCGTTAACTACCCACACGTTATGTACTACGCCCCTGATATTTCCAATGAAGACATCGGCGGCGGGAAGCCCGGTGGCATAAATCCTTTTGTTATCCTTCACGGCCACCATGGATACATGATCCAGCCTCTCGGCGTGACGGAAAGAGCAGCTGTTAATAAAGAGTACGAGGAGATGCTTGC
>JAKDNQ010000075.1 GCA_030456405.1 Nitrospira sp. | reverse complement strand
GCATGCCGGTGCGCTACCACACCAGCCGAGCTCAGGTCGGCCTATCTCTCCCTCGCGAGTGGGAGTATCGATCGTTGCAAGAACTTCTGAGTGAAGCCGATATCGTGACCATCCATGCGCCTCTTACTCCGGCCACCCATCATCTGATCGGCGCGCGAGAATTTGGCTTGATGCGGCCCACGGCCTTCCTCATCAATACCGCGCGTGGTCCGATTATCGATGAAGGGGCATTGGTCGACGCCCTCAAGAACGGAGTCATCGCCGGAGCGGGACTCGACGTCTATGAACAGGAACCGACGATCCACGCGGCCCTGACGCAATTGAAGCAAGCGGTGTTGCTCCCCCATCTGGGTTCTGCCACGTTACAGGCCCGGGTGCAGATGGGATTGGTGTGTGTAAAAAACATTCTGGCCGTGCTGGAAGGGCATCCTGCTCCAAACCAAATCCCTTAGCAGGCTGTTGAAAAACGATGTCGAGGCCAGGGCAAAACAAGAGTCCAGAATGTTGCGGACTGAAACGGAAAGACCCTCAAGGTGTTCAAAAAGGCCGTCCAGCAAGGCCGCAGCGAGCGAAGAGGCGAGGCGTACGCTTCGGTACGTTGAGTTTCTCTGAGCGACGCGAGAACGCCGCTGGCGGACTTTTTCAACACCCTTGTTAGCTGGTTGGGTAACACTCGATCCAAGAAGGATACGCGTTACTGTTTCTGAGGCTGACTAATTTGCGTAGCGAAACGCAGATGCGGGCTGAACTGGCCCTCTGCGTGTGAGTACTGAGTCGAGGCGTTGTGGCACGTCGTGAAAGGTCGGAATCGATTCATATATGTCAGCCGCCTGAATCCACTGCTCTTGGACCTCGTACAGCAAGCCGAGTTCGTAACGAATGGCTTGCGCCTTGACGCCTTGGCACTTCGGATCCTGCAACAGCAGTTCGAGTTGCGCGCTCGCTGATCGGCATTCCCCCTGATCCTTCAAACAAATTGCGATCATGAGACAGGAGTCCGAGAAAAATTCATGGCTCTGCATCGAGAGGGAGAATTCTTCCTTGGCTTCGTCCAGTAACCCCATATTCTTGTACGCGACTCCCAACGTGTAGTGGGTATCCGAGTCAAGCCTGTTCCCTGACGTCTTCGAAACCGATTCCTCGACGGCAGGCGCCGGCGGTAGGAGCTTCAGCAAAAACGTCGACGCCCATTTGGCGGCCAATGGGCTGGCTGAGGCGAGCGCTTTGACTTTCGCATAGAGGCTCGCCTGCTGAGCCTGACTCTCATTCTGTGGCTGAGCCAGGAGCAATTCAAGCGCACGGGAATATTGCAGAGCCGCGCCAACAATATCGCCTTTGGCTTCAAGCAATGAACCGAACAACTCTCGATACTGGGCATGGTCCGGTTGCGCCGTGACTAAATGACTCAGCCATTCTTCCGCCTCAGCTTGCTGCCCAGCAGCCATGTAGGACTGAAACTGTTCGTCCATCGAGAGCAGAACAGGCAGAACAGCCGGTTCTATTGCTTCTGATACCGACACTTCTGGCTCGTCCGGTTCAGGGTCCGATACAGAGAATTCGTTATCCTGCGCGATTGGTTCCGGTTCTGAGGACTCGGGCGGCTCCAAGCGGGCCGGTACAGGCTCCTCTTCAACGAGCGAGAGATGCCTATCTTGTCGAGGAGTGATCGTGGACGTGACATTCCAGGCATCGTCTGGAGCGGCATTGGCTATCGAAAATGTTTCCGTCGGTCGCGCCGGGTTCGACGGCAGCGCCACGGCCGGAGGCGCCGCGGTCTCGGTTCGAGCAGGGGCAAACAATTCCTCGACCGTCGCGCCATGCATGAGAGGAGAAAGCTTCTTCACTGTGGGACTATCCGGCGCCAGCTCGACAACCTTCTGAAACAGTTCCTCATGCAACGTCGGCATCCCGGGCTCGGGATGTTCAAGCAACAGCTCGATCGCCTTTCCATACTGGATCACCGCGTTGGCGGCATCGCCTTTCTCTTCATAAAGCTCTCCGTAGAGCTCATGGATCGCAACCGAATGAGGTTCGACCGCTAAAAAATCAGTAATCAACGATTCAGCTTTCACATACTCCTGGGCACGCAAGGCGGCTCCGGCGAGGTAGCGATATTCTCCGAGAGCCACCTGCAAATCTCCGCGTTTCAGATGCAGATGTGCGAGTAATTGACAGATTTCTGGATTACCCGGCTCTTTGGTCAGCAGCTGATGAAGAATGGCCTCAGCCCCGGCAAATTGTTTGGCTTCGATGCGGCGTGTCGCTTCCAAAAGCAGATTGACCGGTTCGCCACTCTTGGGCGCAAATACCATTGATGGTTGGGCACATCCCTGCTTGGCAGCAGGGCCAGCATCCCCTTCAGTTATTTTGAAATGTTCTATGAATTGGAGGGCCTCACTATTGGCGGGATCGATCCGTAAGACGGATTGATACGCATCTTTCGCCTCTGCATGGCGCTGCTGCGCAGACCGTTCACGGCCTAACTGCAAATAGACAGTTGTGGCTTCGTCCTGTTTATTTTCTTGAAGACACAATTCCGCCAATTGCTGCTGGGCATCTAGATTGGAAGGATCCAGGCTGACGATCTTCTTGTAGATATCCAACGCCTCTTTGCTTTTCCCCCCTTTGAGACAATGCTTCCCGAGCGTGAGATAATCTTGAACCGCACTGCTCAACAGACCACGTTCCGCATTGAGGTCTCCCAGGTGGCGGTATATATCGTACCGTGATGGATCGAGCTTTAAGATTTTCTTGAACGTCGCGATCGCCTTGAGTGTGGCCCCTTCGGCCCGGAAGGCATTGGCCGCCTGGAAAAAGGCGGCGACGGCATCATTGGCAGCCTGGCGCTTAAGATGTAACTCCCCGATTGAATTGAAGATACTCCCATCTCCCGGCCACTCGGTGGAGAGCTTCTTCCACTCATTGATAGCCGCCTCGAACTGTCCTCGAGAGGCGAAGAGCTGTGCGCTTTGCAACACGTTACCTCGGTCGATCGCCACGTGAGGCCTCCCTAGCCTGCATTATTCATGAAGCTTCTGCTGCAAGCGTGGATACGCGGCTGTGACGGGCAGTCTCGCCGTTCAGCCCTTCGACATACTGAACGAGTATGCTCAGGGCTTCACGCCTCCGAGTGCCCGTCTCGCTTCGCGTCTGCACGTTTTCGCGACGTACCTTCATGAATAATGCTGGCTAACGATCAAACGCTAACAGTGTCACTGAATGTTGTCAACGAAATGGGGCATTTAGGGATGAGGGCTGACTCAGCAGAAATACGAAGGCCTGCCTCAGTACGAAGGCAGGCCTCCCGATGACACGATCCCACAGAATAAAGACGTCAGGACTCGGCAACGATCGTCTTCAAGACGTTCGAAGCCTGAGGTCCTTTTGCGCCTTGCACGACCTCGAACTCGACGTTTTCGCCCTCTTTCAACGTTTTGAATCCTTCTCCTTGGAGCGCGGAATAATGTACGAAGACATCGTCCCCGCTCTCAAGACGAATGAACCCAAACCCTTTGCGATCGTTAAACCACTTGACCGTACCTTTTGCTTTCACAACAATACTCCTTTCCTCAACGGCCACGCATAGTTGCGCGGTCGGCCTCAAAACCCGGTTGGCTACACACATGATTAAGCGAAAAAGACAGGAAGAAGAGTAAAGAGACGTGGCGGGTCATTGGAAAGACAACATGGATCACGAAACGTATCTCGGTGGCAACTCGCGCAGCATGTACCACGGCATTTCAAATCTTGTCAAGCCATTCTTTGGGCACATCTTTGCGATGGTAACGTGGACAACCCCCGCCCGCTCGCCTATAGTGTCCAATGAGCGAGGAGCGTGACTTTTCGAATGTTTCTACGAACGCTGCTGGATCGCTACATTTTCACCGAACTCCTTTCCCCCTTTAGTGTGAGCCTTGGTGCGCTGTGTTTTGTGATGCTCACGCGGGAACTCCTGCGCTTGGTGGAACTGCTGGTCTCCAAAGGCGTGGGCATCGTCGCGGTTCTGCAAGTCTTTGCCCATCTGATGCCGTCGTTCCTCGTACTCACCCTCCCAATCGCCGGGATCATTGCCTCAATTACCGCCTTTGGACGCCTCTCTTTCGATAAAGAATTAGTAGCCATGCAAACGGCAGGTCTCAGCCTCGTCCGATTGGCGCGCCCTGTGGCGCTCTTTGCCTTGCTCGTATTCGGTCTGACCTTGTGGCTGGCGCAATGGGGACAACCCTGGAGTTCTACAAATCTCAAAAAAGTGGCGCTGAATCTCCTGCGGGATCAACTGGTATTGGCGCTCGATCGGGGAACATTCAACGAGCCCATCCCCAAGATGATGATCTATGTTCCGGACGGGAACCCCAACGACGCGACGACCGGAATCTTTGTCTCCGACGAGCGGAATGCGGACGACCCTCGCATCATCGTGGCGCAACAGTACGAGGTCATCATGGATGCGTCTACCGAGCAAGTCACCTTGCGCCTCCGGCATGGCGTCATTCATAGCCGGCCAAATCAGGCCGATCAATATGAACTTGTGTCTTTCGCCAGTTATGACCTGAAACTCTCGCTCAACCAAAGCGGTTACTCAGCCACGGAGGAGCGTCCGTCGTACGAGACCATTATTGCCCAACTGACACAATCTCAATGGCGCGACCCGTCCGCGCTCCGACGATTGATGGAATATTATAAAGACCTGGCCTTTCCCACTGCCTCGCTGGTATTTTGTCTCTTAGGTGTCCCGGTCGGCATCGCCTCGAAACGATCCGGTCGAATCGGCGGATTTGCAGTCGGGGTGCTGGTCGTCATCGTCTACTACATGTTAAACATCGCGTGCGAGTTCCTGGTCACGACGGCAACCTTGCCGCCCCTTGCCGGAGCCTGGATACCCAACGTCACGTTCGCTGTCACCACCATGGTGTGGTTTTCTATCATGAGCCGCCGGTAACCCATGCCCATTCTCTTCCGCTATGTGCTTCGCGAATACGCCAAAATCTTCACGATGTGCTTCAGCGGACTCATGACAATTTATCTCGTGATCGATTTCTTCGAAAAAGTCCGCCGTTTCTTGCGCTACGACGCCAACTGGCTCGACGTCTTGACATATTTCTTCCTCAAAACTCCTGCGATTTCCTTCCAAATCGCACCGCTGGCTATCCTGATGGCCACACTGCTCACCTTGGGCTTACTGTCCCGAGGCCATGAAATCACAGCCATGCGCAGTTGCGGTATCAGCTTACTCTGGATTACCTCTCCCTTTCTTGTCTTTGCCGCGGGGATGACCCTCGTGCTTTTGCTCTTCAGTTCCACCATTATCCCATTGGCTGCAAGCAAATCAGAGGAGATCCGGACCACGCGCATCGAGAAAAAGCTGCCCGCTGCCGCTGTGACACTCAAGCAGCCCTGGACACGAGTGGGCGCCGATGGCCTCATGCACGTGACCAGCGTCTCAGTCGGCGGAGAGCTCTTGGGTGATATACGGCTCTTTCACTTTACTCCCAACTTCCAACTAGCCGGGGTGACTGAAGCCGATGAAGCCCGCTATCACGACTCCGCATGGACCCTGTACCAGGGTCGATACAGACGATTTTCCCCCGATGGCACCATGTCGACCACCGAATTCGATCACCAGCCCATCGGGTTAACCCTCATTCCCGATGACTTCACCATATGGCTCGCCGGCGATTCAGAGTTCATGACGTTTCATGACATCCGTGCCTACTCCAGACGGCGACAGCAGCACGGGTCCCAAGCGGCGCGGCTTACGACAGATTATCACAGCCGAATCGTGTTCCCCTTCGTCACTGTGATCATGGTTCTGGTCGGGATTGCATTGAGCCTGCGTCGGAGCGGGACCAGAGGCGGCGGCATGGCCATAGGCATCGGGCAGGCGCTGGCGATCGGCTTTTGCTATTGGGCGACACACTCTATTGCGATCGCCCTGGGCCGTGGTGGGGTCTTGACCCCCTTTATCGCTGCATGGATGGCCAACGTCCTCTTCATGAGTTTCGGTCTCTATCTGATGTTCAAGGTGCGCTATTAGCACGCGGCAGACTGAAGGTTAGGGACTAGGCTGAAGACTGAAGGGTTCGGACTCTGACCTTCAGCCTTCCCATCTTCAGCCTTGAGCCCGCCTATCTCACGCCCGGTTGACTGATCCAGACGCTTCCGGTAAGTAGAAGCAAGAGCGTTAACAAAAGGATATCAAGAAGATGCGGGCGCGTGTGGTTGTCACAGGGATGGGAATCGTCTCTCCGATCGGAATCGGAGTGAGTGAATTTTGGAAGTCTGCCCTTGCCGGCCAATCAGGTATTTCGGCCATTACATCGTTCGACCCGTTTCCCATGGACGGCTATCGCTCCAAAGTCGCAGGCCAAGTCCTTGACTTTGCGATCGAACGGTTTCTCGACTCAACCCACGGCGAACGAGTGGACCGCTACGCTCAGTTTGCCCTTGTCGCAACAAAGGAAGCGTTGGCTGATTCCGGTCTCCAGATGTCAAAGGAAAACCCTCACCGCGTCGGAGTCATCGTTGGAGCCGGTATGGGTGGGATGGTGATGGGCGAGCGTGAAATCACCCAACTCTATCAGCAACAGAAACCCCATCGTGTCCATCCGAACTTTATCCCCGTCATCACCCTCAATTCTGCCTCCGGGATCATCGCAATGGCCTATGGCGCCAAGGGTCCCAACTTGACCATCTCAACCGCCTGCTCTTCCAGCGCCCACGCACTCGGTCAAGCGCTCCATTGTATCCGTGAGGGCCGAGCCGATGTGGTGATCGTTGTGGGCGCCGACGCTAGCATTACTCCTCTCGTCTTCGCCGGATTTTGTTCTCTGCGCGCCCTCTCCTCCAAATTCAACGATCATCCCGAGAAGGCCTCCCGGCCCTTCGATCGGTCGCGAGACGGTTTCATCATGGGAGAAGGCGCCGGAACCCTTATCCTGGAATCAGCCGCGCATGCCAAGAAACGCAAGGCGAGGGTGTATGCCGAGATTGCCGGCTACGCGGCCACCAGCGAGGCCTATCATATGGTGATTCCCCGGGAAGATGGATTGGAAGTGGCCCATACCATGAAGCTGGCCCTCGCAGACGCCGAGGTGACACCGGCGCAAGTGGATTACATCAATGCGCACGCCACATCGACGACGATCGGCGACGCCGTTGAAGCCAAAGCGATCAGGCGCCTCTTCAAATCGCGCGCGGACAACATCGCGATCAGCGCCACCAAGTCGCTGGTCGGCCACACGCTCGGAGCGGCCGGCGCAGTCGGAGGCATTGCCTCGGTGCTGGCTCTTCACACGAAGCAGATTCATCCCACTGCCAACTATGACGATCCGGACCCGGCTTGCGCATTAGCAGGGATCTCTCGTTCAGTACAAGAACGTCGCATACACGTCGCCTTACTGAATGCCTTTGGATTTGGCAGCAACAACGCCGCTGTGGTATTCAAACAGGGACCGGCTGAAGGCCGAAGAACGAAGGGCTGAAAGGACGAAGGACGGAGAATCGACTGATGGCCACCGACCCCACCATATCACTGAAAATTCGCACGGCCCTGGGCGAGTATTTGAAACGAGATCCTACGACCATACTCGTCACGCAGCATCTGCGCGACGATTTAGGTCTCGACTCGATGGCGGTGATCGAATTGCTGTATCGTATCGAGGAGGCCTTCGATCTCCAGATCCCTGACCAAGACCTGGTCGGGCTAACGACAGTAGGCCATGTTGTCACCTATGTTGAGAAACGGTTGGGCAAACCAGCCAGACTCGCCAGGACCAAGAAGCCGATACAGACGTCTAAGGCAAAAGGCAAAAAAAAGTCTTAATCCCATATGGTAACCCTCGCACGCGCTCCTATCACACTCAGACAAATCCACGATGTGGTCGGGGGAGAGATTGTGGGGTCACCACAGGTTTCTGTTACGAACCTCGCTGGCTTTGAAGAGGCAGGCCCAAACGATCTGACCTTTGTCACCGGAGATCGGATACTCAAAACAGGACGACCCATCGGCGCAGGAATACTCCTTGCTCACCGACGTCTGACGGAGATCGCTAATTCCCACATCGTCGTCCCTAATCCCACACTGGCTTTTGCGCAGGCCGCCCGCGCCTTCTTTTGCCCCATCTCCCCTCCCCGCGGAGTCGACGCATCCGTGGTCCGTGGTCATGATACCCAGATCGGACCTGATGCCTCGATATGGCCCGGGGTCACTCTGGGAGATCGTGTTACGATTGGCACACGGGTGACACTCTATCCCGGTGTGTTCATTGGCAGTGATTCCACCATCGGAGACGATGCGCTGTTGTATCCGAATGTCGTTGTGAGAGAAGGCTGTACCATCGGCGCACGGGTCATCATTCACAGTGGCACAGTGATCGGGAGCGACGGATTCGGCTATGTACAAGACCAGGGACGGCACTACAAAATTCCACAGGTTGGCGGAGTGACGATCGAGGACGATGTCGAGCTGGGGGCGAACGTCACAGTCGATCGAGCCACACTTGGCCAAACGGTCATCAAACAAGGCAGCAAAGTCGACAATCTGGTCCAGATCGCCCATAACGTCACGATCGGAGCCCATTCCATCCTCGTCGCACAGGTCGGAATCGCCGGCAGCACTGTCGTGGGACATCACGTCATGATTGGTGGACAGGCAGGACTGGCTGACCATCTCGTTATTGGAGATCACGTGATGATTGCCGCCCGGGCAGGCGTCAACCGCGGTCTCGAACCCAACCAAATCGTTTCAGGAGCCCCAGTGATGCCGCACGAAGTCTGGGTAAAAGCTCAAGCCGTAATTCCACGGCTCCCTGAGCTCAGACAAGCTGTACGTACCCTAGAAGAGCGGGTGAAACAATTGGAAGCATCGCAGGGGAACCGATGGAAGAAGCGTAAGAAATGACGGGCATGGGAAATGGTTAATGGTCAATGATCAGAGCAGGATTCAATCTGCTGTTTTCCAAACATATACCATTCACCATTGACCATTTGTTTGATTCCTGAATCACTTCAGCCCGTCCGCTTGTCGCGCCTTTCTCGCAAATCGCGCGCGTCGCGCGGCAGGCTAGTCCACCACGCCGCGCCAACAGAACAACTTGGCCCAGAAGAATCCCGCCCATGGCACCAACACAGAAGGAAGCGGGTCG
>JAKDNQ010000307.1 GCA_030456405.1 Nitrospira sp. | reverse complement strand
AAACGGAATCGATGCGCGACCAGCTGCCCTATGAGATCGATGGTGTGGTGGTGAAAGTCAATCGTCGAGACTGGCAGAGCCGCCTTGGCATGAAGTCTCGCAGCCCGCGATGGGCTATCGCCTACAAATTTGCGCCACGCAAAGAAATCACCGTCGTGCAGGATATCGTCGTCTCGGTCGGGCGAACCGGAACGCTCACGCCAGTCGCGTTGTTGAAGCCGGTAGAGGTCGGCGGCGTCACCATCAGCCGCGCCACATTGCACAATGCCGATGAAGTGGCCCGGAAAGACATCCGGGTCAATGATACCGTCAAGGTGGAGCGGGCCGGCGATGTGATTCCCGCGATTGCCGAACGGGTTCCCATCTCCGGTGAACAACGTAACAACCCCTTCTGCATGCCGGATCGCTGTCCCGTTTGTGGATCAAGTGTCGCTCGCGAAGGCGCCTATTTCTACTGTACCGGGCAATTAGTCTGCGGCGCTCAATTGAAGGGAGCGATCGAACACTTTGCGTCCAAGCACGCGCTGAATATCGACGGCTTAGGAAAGAAGACCGTGGCCCAGCTTGTCGATAAAGAATTGGTGCGTTCGCTTGCCGATCTCTATCGACTGACCACCGATGACCTTCTCAAGCTCGATGGGTTTGCCGACCGCTCCGCCACCCTTCTCTTAACATCGATTGCGAGCAGTAAAACTGTTTCCCTGGACCGGTTTCTGATGGGACTGGGCATCCGGCAAGTCGGACAACACATCGCGAAGGTCCTGGCCCGTGAGTTTGGGTCGCTCAATGAGATTCTGTCGGCGGATCGGGAGCGACTTCAGCAGATCCGTGAGATAGGCCCTGAGATTTCAGATAGCTTGGCAGCCTATTGTGCAGAACCGCGCAATCGGGAGGTCATCGAGCAACTTCAGAAATCCAGCGTAGAGATTGGGCCCGGCCTGGCGACAGGCGACAGGAGGGAATCTCAACTCTCAGGGAAGGCGTTCGTATTTACAGGGGGGCTCGATCACTTCACGCGAGACGGCGCGCAACAGGCTGTGGAGAGAGTGGGAGGACGTGTGTCTTCAAGCGTCAGTAAGAAGACTGCCTATCTGGTGGTGGGACGGGACCCTGGATCCAAACTTGATCAAGCTCGTACTCTGGGAGTGCCGATACTGACGGAACAGGAGTTCACCTCTCTGATCTGGAAGGATGAAAGCGGGATCAGCTGACAAGGTCGAGGTTCGGAGTTTCGACATGAGCCGGCGTCTTCTCTTCGCGAAAGATTTGGACACTGCGGATAGAGCGTGGCTCGGCTTCATGGATAAGGATTCGGCAGTTGGCAATCCGCACTTCTTCTCCAACTTTGGGAATTCGACCAAGCTCTTGTTGTATGAGACCGCCGATCGTCACCGCTTCATCGCCGAGGTCGACTTTTAGGAAATCGTTGACCTTGCGCACTTCGGTTCTCCCATGAACAAGAATGTGGTTCTTCCCTAACCGTTTGATCAGTTCTTCCGTGATATCCGTTTCATCCATGATCTCCCCGACCACTTCTTCGAGAAGATCTTCAAGGGTGACGATCCCCATCACACCGCCGAACTCGTTCACCACAACGGCCATATGCCGTTTCTCTTGTTGAAACTGTTTCATCAGGTCGTCCGCCGTCTTGCCGGCCGGAACGAATATTGGGGGATAGGCAATGTCCTTGAGTTTTGCCTCACTCTTGCCCTTGGCGAGTTCAGTCAAAGCCCTCGTCTTATAAAGAATGCCCGTGATGTTATCGAGCGTCCCGTCATACACAGGAATCCGTGAGTATTTCGAGTTATAGAGGAGTTCTTGAGCCTCTTTCAGGCACAGGCTACCATCCAATGAAAAAACATAGAGACGAGGGGTCATCGCATCTTCAGCCGTGATGCCTTTGAGCTGGAAGACGTTCTTGATCATTTTTACCTTCTCGAACTCAATGGTCCCGGTCTTCCCTCCCTCATCCAGCATGATCTTCAACTCTTCCTCGGTCACGAGAGGAAGCGTCAAACCTTTTCCTCCTGTCAGTTTATAGATCATCGGCACGATCACAAACAACAATGGTTTGAGAAGCAGCTGAACCCAGTAGACGGGATAGGCCATATTCAGAGTCACCGGAACTGAAAATTTGGCGGCTAATGTTTTAGGGATCACATCGACGGCCACCAAGCTGACAAATGTCAGCAAACCGACCATGACGGCAATCGCCTCATCAAAAATGGTTTGGCCTCCATAGATGCTCAGAGTGAGAAAGGTGGCATACATTGGTGTCGCCACGCCGATCAAACGGTCACCGACCAGAATAGTCGAGAGGAGTTTTTGGGGGTCACTACGGAGATGTAGCGCTAACTTCGCGCGTTTATTCCCAGTTTGGGAGAGCGCCTTCAGCTTCGTTTCGTTGACGGCAAAGAACCCGATTTCAGCCGTGGATATTACAGCTGAAAGAACAATAAGACCTAAGAGGATGAAAATATCCATGGGTTGTACTGTATTAGAGACGACCGATTAAGTCGGCCAGCCTGGAGTATGGGGAAAGTCCAGGGGCTGTCCCCTCTTGCCTTGAACCGGCATTGTAAGATTTTGAGGAACAGAATGACTTGTGATAGGGGCCTATCGGACCTGTATCCATTGGACTATACATCTACCATAGGGATAGAGGAGCGAGCAAGCATATGCTGCAAACGAGCTACAATATCAGATAGTTGCATTGCATATTCGCGGAAAGACGAAAGAATTAGGAAGGCAGAATTGAATAAAAAAACCTTTGCTCATTACCCGTCGTCTCGAAAAACGAATGCCTGAAGCCCAAGGGAGGATTCAAGGTGGGAGACAGCGTCTTCTGCTTGAGCCTCCCTGGAAAACTGGCCAATTTGTACTCGATACCGCTTTCCTTCAGCTAGGTCAACAACCTGAATTCTTCCTCCTGAGTAGAATGGTTTTACACGTTCTAACAGATTCAGCGCATTCTGCTGATCAGAGAACGACCCAACTTGCACCCGCAAAAACCCCATATCAGTCGTTCGTCCCTGATACCCAACGACACGTAATTCAATCTGATCGGTCCCAGCTCCAATCATCCCCAGCACGTTAGCCCCGGCGAATGAGAGATCGAGTACCCGCCCCCTGGCGAATGGACCACGATCGTTAATACGGACCGTGACCTGCCGGCCGGTACTCATCGATCGAACCACCGCAATCGAACCCAGTGGCAAGGTCCGATGGGCAGCCGTCAACTGGTGCATATCGTACCGTTCGCCATTCGCCGTCTTGTTTCCATGGAATCCTGGGCCATACCATGATGCAACCCCGCGCTCGACAAACCCGATAGGATAGCCTGGGAAGTAGACAGGTTTGGGTGCGCCGCTGCACGCGGCCAGCATTGCGAGAACGATGGAGGTTATAAGAACGACCAGACAGCGGGACCAGCAGACGTGAGTTCTACGTGACATGCCTAGTAGGCTGCAGAAGAACTACATTGGTATACAAGATTCTCAATGGTATACACGTGTGGACAATGGGGCAACACTCACGCAGGATGCTCAAAAAGGCCATGGTTTTCACCCTCCCAACCCCGGCGCGCCAAGGCGCGCCAATCCGCAGGCAAGGCCGCAGCGAGTGAAGATCCGAGGTGTACTCTCTGGGTACATTGAGGACTGAGCGATGCGAGAACGCTG
>JAKDNQ010000306.1 GCA_030456405.1 Nitrospira sp. | reverse complement strand
CTTTCGACAGGAGAGCAGCAGCGGGTCTGCATTGCGCGCGCGATCGTCAATGGTCCGGTCGTCTTGCTGGCGGATGAACCGACTGGAAATTTAGATCCTGCTCTGACATCCGAGATCATCGAACTGTTTAAACTCATTAACGCGCGCGGCACCACCGTGGTGGTGGCCACGCACGATCCGCTGGTCATGGAGCAAGTGAATCGGCGTGTGCTCACTTTGTCGCAGGGCATGTTGTTGCCGGAACAGCGAGCGATGGGGTGAGGACGCTTTCATACCTGCTCAGAGAGTCTTGGGTGAATATGTGGACCAACCGGACCACGACGATGGTCGCCATCGTGACTACGGCCTTTACGTTGGCTTGTGTCGGAGTCTTCCTGCTGCTCTATGTCAATCTTCGGGCGGCGGCTGGATGGCTCCAGGAGGACGTCAAGATTATGGTCTATCTTGATGAACGGCTCGCCTCCGACTCGGTCGCCGGCGTAGAGCAGCAGTTGCGGGGCGACCGCGCCGTCGCATCGTTGCGGTTTATTTCGAAAGAGGACGCGCTGAAGGAGTTCAAAGCTCAATTTCCTTCGGAGTCTCACTTGCTCGAAGGGCTGGGCCAGAATCCCCTCCCGGCATCCTTCATTGTGGCGCTCAGCCCGTCGTTCCGTTCGCCCGATACGATCAACCGATGGGCGGAACGAGTGAGGCAGGTCGCCGGCGTCTCCAAGGTCGACTATAATCAAGATTGGATCGATGCGCTTGCGACGATGATTCGTTCGCTTGAATTGGTCGCCATCGGCATCGGCATCATTCTCTCGGCGGCTGCCGTGACTATTATCGCCAACACGATTCGCCTCACACTCTTTGCCCGGCGGGACGAGATCGCCATTTTGCGGCTCATCGGAGCGACCACCAGTTTTATCCATATCCCCTATCTGCTGGAAGGCGCCGTGCTTGGCGCGTTGGGCAGCGCGCTCTCGCTGGTCATGCTCAAGTGCATGTATGAATTGTTTCGCCAACAAATGCAGGCGACGGGACGATTTGCCGGGCTCGACAATCTCATGGCATTTTTTTCTCCCTCGATTTGCCTTGCGCTCATAGCAGTCGGGATGGGGCTCGGGTTTGCAGGCAGCGTTGTGTCGATACGGCGTTCCGGTGAGGCCAAGGCATGAGGTCCTGGTTGAGGCTCAGGGTTGGATTCGCGATCTGGGGTCTGTTGGGTCTTGCCTGGCCGATGATTGCAGTTGCCGATCCGATCACCGATAAGATTGAGAAAGAACGGAAGGCCCTCAATCAACTGAAAGATCAAATCGAGGAGACCCGTAAACAGGCCGATCAAGCCGGGAAAAAACGAGAATCCCTCTTGCAAGGGATTCAGACGCTTGACGAACGGTCGTTGCGGTACCGACAAGCGCATCACGAGATCAGCAGAAAGTTGCGGAAGAAAGACGAGGAGATCGAAACGATCAATTCGCTAATCGTCGGGTTGCATGCGAGTATACGTGAACGGCAAGATGCCATTCTGGCTCGGTTACGGGTGCAATATATGGAAGGCCGGTTCGGATATTGGAAAACGTTGCTCGCTTCTGACTCGTATGGCGATTTTCAGCGTCGGGCTCAGTATCTCTCAGCCGTGTCCGAACGTGACTATGCGCTCATGGGCACGTTTCGAACCGATATGACCAATCTGGAGCAAGCTGAGCGCCAGCGGGAAGACGCGCGTGTCGGGATGATGTCCTATAAGCAAAGTACCGAGAAGCAGCTGGCAGAGATGAGATCGGTCAAGAAAGAAAAGAAGGTCTATCTCGCCAAGATCACGCATCAAAAAGAGTCCTACGAACATGCCCTCCAAGAGTTAGAACGATCCGCATCGAGGATCGACAGCCTGCTGCGCGAAATGGAACAGCGTCGGCGCGCAGCCTTGGCTCGACCTCCGACCGGGGGCATCATTCCTCGTGGGCTCAAGGGCGCCTTGCCCTGGCCGGCTGATGGGAGCATCGTCTCGTTCTTCGGCCGTCAGAAACATCCGACCTTCAACACCTACGTGCAGCGTAGAGGCATCGAAATCAAGACGGTCGAGGGGAGCGCTATTCACGCAGTGATGCCGGGAGCCGTCGTGTATGCGGACTGGTTGAAAGGGTACGGACTCGTTATAATCCTTGATCATGCCAATGGGTTCTTTTCGCTGTATGCCCATGCATCGAAGATACTGGCGGCAGTAGGCGCGCAGGTTGGAGCCGGGCAAGCGATCGGCGAAACAGGAGATACGGGCATGACGGGAGAAAATACTTTATACTTTGAGTTACGCCAGGGGGCGGAACCGGTTGATCCTCTCCAATGGCTGGCGAGGCGATAGGGAACGGGAAGAGGAAAGGACGTTATGATTATGGATATGGAACAGACTCCTCGACGACGACGATCCTGGGTATTAGCCCCGATGGTGTTGGTCTCGCTGGTCTTGGGTGTGCTGCTCGGCAAGGGGTGGGAGCGGACCGGGCATGCCACGGAAACCTACGAAGAGTTGAAGACGTTCTCCGAGGTGTTGACCCAAGTTCAGAAGAGTTACGTCGACGAAACGAAAGTGAAGGATCTCGTCCAGGGGGCCATTCGCGGGATGCTCTCAACTCTCGATCCGCATTCAGCCTATATGACTCCGGAGATGTATAAGGAAATGCAAGTTGAGACGAAGGGTGAGTTCGGGGGCGTCGGTATCCAGATCGGCGTGAAGGAAAATCGTTTGGCTGTGATTGCGCCCATTGAGGGCACGCCGGCCCATCGAGCCGGGGTAAAGGCAGGCGATTTCATCACCAAGGTGAACGACGAAACGACGAAAGATCTTACGTTGATGGATGCAGTTCAGAAGATGCGGGGCCCCAGAGGCTCGAAGGTCAATTTGACGATTCAGCGGGAGGGGACGCCTGATCCACTCCAATTTACACTCGTTCGCGACACGATCAAGATCGAGAGCGTGAAGTCGAAAGTCTTGGACAATATTGGCTACGTTCGGCTGACGCAATTTCAAGAATCGACTGGGCGGGATTTGAGCAAGGTGCTCAAGCAATTCAAAGACCAGAAGCTCCAATCGACCATCCTCGATCTCCGCAACAACCCTGGCGGGTTGCTGACCGCGGCGGTTGAGGTTTCAGAGCAGTTTCTTCCCGGAGGGAAATTGGTCGTCTATACAAAAGGGCGTGAAAGCAAAAAGGACGAGTGGGTTGCCAAAGGCAAAGATCAGATGGACGATTCGCCCATGATCGTGTTGGTCAATGAAGGTTCGGCGAGCGCGTCGGAAATCGTGGCCGGCGCCTTGCAAGACTATGGGCGTGCGGTGATCGTCGGCACCACCTCGTTCGGTAAAGGATCGGTGCAAACGATTCTT
Organism: Nitrospira sp.; assembly: GCA_030456405.1. The sequence continues at coordinate 320 of JAKDNQ010000306.1, read as the reverse complement.
CCGTTGGGAGATGGGTCCGGGCTCCGCCTCACGACGGCGAAGTACTACACACCGAAAGGGCGTTCGATCCAATCGACCGGCATTACGCCCGACATCGTCGTGAAACCCCAATCTCCACCGACCGTCGCCAAGGCCGGCGAGACGAAGCCTGCTGAAAAGGACGGGGAGGCGAAGCAAGCCAAGCCCACAGTCGTGCCGGGGAAAGATCAACCGGCTCAGAACGGCAAGGGGCAGGAAGAGGGTACTCCGAAGAACGGCGCCACGCCGACGCCTCCTTCCGGTGAGGTCTTCGGAGAACCTTCGCTCGAGCAGGATGTGCA
>JAKDNQ010000305.1 GCA_030456405.1 Nitrospira sp. | reverse complement strand
TGAAGGTTCAACGACGAACTCACGGCTTTGTGGACTACACTGTACTGCCCCGGCGGCGCCCACGAGCGGGTGCGCGGACACGCGAACAATTCCCCAAGGGTCCTTGAGGAGTTTTCTTGCATCCCGGCAGCGCTGAAAAAATTCGTCCCGACGCATCGCCTGCTCGTGCATGGCGACATGGCAGGTTCGTCGTCCATCGGTCCACACGATCAGTGCCCCCGACGACAGATGCTTCCCCTCGCACTCGCGCAGCATGGCGACTGCGGATGAGCGGCGATTGCCGACGATCTTACGCCCAAATGCCTGCTCCAGGACCCCGACCATGTCAGACGGAAACTCGTTGGGATAGAGCGGCCCGGCAACGTCCGTCAGATGACCGGCCATTTCCCAGTAGCCGGCTACGGAATCCACTTCTTTCGAGAGAAACCCAAAACGACCGAAACACCCTTGCGGCTGCCCCATCGTCCGCACGCCTTTGATCTCTGTGATATGGCCAAGCCCGAGCCCTTCCAGCGTGGGGAGGGTGATCCCCCCAACGGCCTCGGCCAGATGAGACAACGTATTGGAGCCGGCATCGCCATACTCCGCCGCATCAGGAAGAGCCCCGACGCCGAGTCCATCGATCACCAGCACAATCACACGAGTAATCATGGGCGGACTATAGCAGAAGTGGGGCGGGCAAAGAAGTTCTGAATTCTAAGTTTTGAGTTTTAAGTTAGAGACCGACTGGAAAGGCGAGGGGCCGAGCCAACCTTCAGCCTTCAGCCTTCGGACTTCGGCCTGGGCTTAAGAGTACCCACTCGGCCACGATCGCGAGACTGGCGCTGGTGCCGATCCGATCCGCGCCGGCCTCCAGCATAGCCAGCGTGGTCTTCCAATCTCGAATTCCTCCGGAAGCCTTCACCTTCACGCGGCCGGCTACAGTCTCTTTCATCAGCCTCACATCTTCCACCGTCGCGCCGGCCGCGCCGAAACCGGTCGACGTCTTCACGTAGTCGGCTCCCGCCTCCACAACCAGCTGGCAGGCTATACGCTTTTCCTGCTGTGTCAGATAACACGTTTCAAGTATGACTTTGTGTTCGACGCCTGGTGTGGCATTCACCACTTCAGCAATGTCCTGCCGCACATACTCACGATCCCCTGACTTGAGCCGGCTCACATTGATGACCATATCCAGGATCTGCGCGCCGCGCGCGACCGCTTCAACGGCTTCAGCAACTTTGGTCTTCGTCGTATGGCCACCCAGAGGGAATCCAATCGGAATGCCGACCAGAATCGCCGTGCCTGCGACAGCGGCCACCGCTTCATCCACATAGCACGGCGGAACAAAAATTACGGTAAATCGATGCTCCTTCGCTTCCTGGCACAATCGCAGAACATCCTCCTTTGTCGCATCCGGCCGGAGTACTGTGTGGTCTATAAAATCGGGCAAGTTCCATTTAGACATCGCTCACGACACTCTTCCTTTGGGAGCCAATGCCTCTTCTCCAGGGGTGATGAACGTCTGAGAACGCGCACCCCGACGAAAGGGCCGCTTCTGATATTTTTCCACTGCCTTGTTGTGCTCGATCAGCGTCGCGGAAAACTGATGCGTGCCGTCGTTCCGGGAGACAAAGTACAGGGAGTGAGAATCAGACGGGTACAGCGCCGCGCGAATCGCTTGAATGCCCGGATTGGCGATCGGCCCAGGCGGTAACCCCTGCACCCGATAGGTATTGTAGGGACTGGGGCTGGACAAGTCTTTTTTATGTATATTTCCATCGAATGCCGGCAAGCCATAAATGACGGTCGGATCGCTCTGCAATGGAATGCGCTTCTTGAGCCGGTTGTGAAACACCGCGGAAATTTCAGGCCGCTCATTGCCGGACCCGGTTTCCTTTTCGATCACAGAGGCAAGCGTCAGCACTTCGTGCATGGTCATCTTGAGTTCCTGCATTCGAGCATGGAGATCCGGTCCAACCTCCTGCGGCAACTGCTCGACCATCGCCACCAACACCTCTCGCGTCTTGATCCCACGGGGAAACTTATACGTATCGGGATAGAGATACCCTTCCAGCGTCTCGGCCTTAATTCCAAGCGACGAGATGAACGTCTGATCTTTTGCCAACCGGAGAAACTCCGCGCGATCCACGAAACCGTCTTGAGCCGCCACATCGGCGATTTGCGCGATGGTGAGTCCTTCGGGAATCGTCAGCGGATGGAGCACCACGTGACCGTTAAGCAGTATCGTGAGAATTTCCGCCGGAGTCATGCCGGGATTTAACTCATACTCGCCTGCATGAACTTTCCGATCGGCAGATTGAGATTTTCCGGAATAGACAAAGAACGCGCTGCTCTTGATCAACCCTTCCCGGTCAAGCATGGTTGCGACATGTTGAAACGTCGAACCGTCTGGGATCACGACGACCTTCGAGGGGGGGTGCTCTTCGGGGGGAACGACCGGGCCTTCAGCCCAGCGAATCGCCTGATAGGCCCCGACGCCAAGTGCGACCATTGCGACCAGCAGACATCCGAGGACGATCCGTAGCTTCATGAGGTGGGTCTACCATTTCTCCATCGGCACATGTATCCGCCCATGATTCCGGCTCTCTCTTCAGCGTCGGTTCGAGGCTTGCAAGATAACTCTGGAGGAGAATCGACGCGGCGATGCGATCGACCACACCCTTCCGCTTTTTCCGGCTGACATCGGCAGCGATTAAGAGATCTTCCGCCGCCTTCGTCGTCAACCGTTCGTCCCATAGAATAACGGGAACGGGTACACCCTCTTCCAATCGAGCCTGAAACTCACGCATCGCCTGAATGGCCGGGCCCGCGCGGCCATCCAACTGAAGGGGAAAACCCAAGAGGACCTGCCCCACTTCATGTGCCGCGACGAGGGACGCAATATGGGCAATGTCCCGATCCAGTGTACGCCGGTTGAGCGTCTCAAGCGGTTGAGCCGTCCAACCCAACTCATCGCTCAGGGCGACCCCGATCCGCTTCGTCCCGTAATCGAGCGCGAGAATTCGCTTACCCTCCATGAGTGTACCGCTGCAACGTGCGCTCGACCAGTCCAAAAACATTTTCTAACGCCCCATCCAACTTGGCCGGATCCTTCCCTCCTGCCTGCGCCATTTCGGGTCTGCCGCCTCCGGTCCCCCCGACCTCCGCTGCCATCTCCTTGATGAGGTCGCCTGCTTTCAGCCGGGTAATCAAATCCTTCGTGACGACGACCAGCAGCGAGACCTTGCCATCGTTGGCAGCGCCAAGCGCCACGACACCGCTTTTCAACTTGTCCCTCAACTGATCGGCCAACGCCCGCATACCGTTGACATCCAGGCCATCGGTTCGCTGCACATGCACCTGGATGCCGGCTATCGTTTTCGCTGTCGCTTCGACGGCTGAGCTGCCGGCCATTTTCAATTTCAGCTCTTCCAGCTCGCGTTCCTTGTCTTTCAACTGCGCCATGACTTTGCGTGTTTTGGCAACCAACTCGGACTGGCCGACCTTGAACACATCCGAGAGTTCTCGAATATCTGTTTCCAGCTTTTTCATGTGCGTGAGCGCCCCGCTCCCAGTCTGGGCCTCGATACGGCGCACACCGGCCGCCACGCCGGTCTCCGACACAATCCTGAACAGACCGATGTCTCCTGTCTGCCGGCAATGCGTTCCGCCACAGAGCTCTTTACTGAACGATTCGACCGTCAC
>JAKDNQ010000304.1 GCA_030456405.1 Nitrospira sp. | reverse complement strand
ACGATCGGGCTCCAGTCCTTCAAAGTGGCCCTTGGACATGTGGGGTTCATTAAAGAACTGCTATTGCGATCGGGACTGTCGATGCGGGGGCAGAAGTTGGCTGAGCAAGCGGCAGCGCGGAAGGATTTGCCGAGACTTGAGGAGATCCTCGCGGGTGAGCCTATTTCAAAGGCAGCGGCCCACGCCATTCGAGAAGCGCCTGAGTTGTACGGTCAAGAGGAAGTGCTGGCACGCGGGCGAGTGCTCGCAGCCGGCAATCCGGCATTGACTGGTCCGCTCGATCGACTCGCTCAGGTCTATCGCTTGCTTTGTGCTGCAGGTCACCGGGAATCTCTGCTTCTGGACCTGGGGGAATTCCGCGGGTTCGACTATTATGATGGTGTGGTGTTTGACGTGTTTGCGAAAGGAATGGGGGCGGAGTTAGGCGGCGGCGGTCGGTATGATCACTTGATCGGCCGATTCGGAAGGCCGTTACCCTCCACCGGTTTTGCGTTGGACGTCGATCGGCTTTTTCGCACGATCGAGTTTCCCGAAGAGGGGTCAGCCTTAGCCCGAGTGGACTATCTTGTCGCCGCGCCAAGCCGGGCTACTCGTCGATTGACGACAGTTGCGGCCCAATTGCGTCGAACTCGCGCTCGAATCGTGCAACAGACGATGAAGGGGAGCGACGCGGGGCTCGTGCCTGCCGCAGTGACGGCTGGGTTGGCTCAGCAGGCGGGATCAGTAGTGGTGGTCGGTGCGCCGGGGGTGAATTCCGATGAGGTGCTGGTGGTTGAGTCCTTCGCAGCTCAGCGGCAGGGCCGACGAATCGGCAACCTGGGTCGTCTATCGAAGAAGATGGGGCTTGCCGAATTGGTGTCCGCGGCCCGCCGGCAGGTCAAGGAGCGGTCATGAAATCTTTGTCAGCGGCCGATCTGTCCCAGCCCAAGCTGCCTCCTCAGAATGTGGAGGCTGAACAATCGGTTCTCGGCGCAGTCCTCCTCGACAATAGCGCGATGGCCAAAGCGATGGAATTGCTGGTCGAAGAAAATTTCTACCGTACGTCGCATCGGAAGATTTATCGTGCCATGCTGGAATTGTCGGACGTCGGAGAAGTGATCGACCAGATTACGTTGACGGAACGGTTGAAGGCGCAAGGAGAAATTGAGGCCGTCGGGGGAGCCGCCTATTTAGCAGAACTTGTGCAAGGCGTCGCCAGCTCTGCCAATATCCGCTATCACTGCAAGATCGTGCGTGACAAAGCGTTGCTTAGAGAGCTGATCCATACCTCCACGGAAGTGCTCTCGCGAGGATATGAGGGCACCTCTTCCGTCGACGATTTGCTCGATTTTGCGGAACGATCGGTGTTCAGCATCGTTCAGGGGAAACTGGATCGCTCGTTCACCCCTATTAATTCCATCATTAAGGAAAGTCTCGACCTCGTCGATAAACTGTCGAAGCGGAAAGAACATATCACGGGCGTTCCCACTGGCTTTTACGATCTCGATGACATCACGGCGGGACTCCAACCTTCCGATCTCGTGGTGATCGCGGGGCGGCCCAGCATGGGAAAGACCAGCCTGGCGCTGGGGATGGCAGCCTATGCCGCCATCCACGCAGGCACCGTGGTCGGAATTTTCAGTCTGGAAATGTCAAAGCCGCAGATTGTCCTTCGCATGTTGAGTTCAGAAGCGCGAGTCGATTCGCATGGTCTCCGAACCGGTAAGCTTCAGAAAGAGGATTGGTGGCGTCTTGCGGAAGCGGCAGGCCGGTTGGAGCAAGCCCCTATCTTTATCGACGATACCGGCGGGATCACGGTGCAGCAGATGCGGGGTAAGGCGCGCCGGTTGAAAGCAGAACGGGGGTTGGATCTCTTGATCGTCGATTATCTCCAGCTGATGCAGGGGCGGAGCGACTCGGAGTCCCGCCAGCAGGAGATCTCCGATATCTCCCGTTCGTTGAAGGCGCTGGCCAAGGAACTCAACGTACCGGTCGTCGCATTGTCGCAGCTTAGCCGCGCAGTGGAAGCCAGGAAGCCGCCGATTCCCATGCTGGCGGATCTCCGCGAGAGTGGCGCGATTGAGCAGGATGCCGACGTCGTGATGTTCATTTACCGCGAAGACGTGTACGACCAGAATTCCGAACGGAAGGGCATCGCCGACATTCTCGTGAGTAAACATCGTAACGGCCCGATTGGAAGAAAGGAGCTCTTCTTCCACGACCGCTTTGCGAAGTTCGAGAGCCTCGATAACCGAGAAGTCGTTTGACCCTGCGCCTCCCCACTCGTATAATCTTTCTCACCACCACTATCGGGATCTGAGTCTACCAAGAGGAACCTGTAATTGTTCACGACACGAGTCATTCTGAGCCGAGAGGCGAACAGCCGGGTTTCCGCGTCGATCTCCACTGCCATGTGTTGGGTGCTTGGCCTGATGGTGATGGCCTGTGCGAGTGTGCCTCAGACGCCTGAAAAGATACCCGCCTCCGCCGACAGGCCGAAGACGACGTCTTCGATTCATCCTACCGACGCCACGGCGGCGTATCATTTCATGCTGGGGTACCAAGCCGAGATTGCGCAGGACATGGAGCGCGCGATCCAGGAATATCAGGTTGCGCTGAAGGCAGATCCTGCCTCTCAGTCTGTGAAAGCCAGGCTGGCCAGCCTCTATTTTTCGCTGGGCGATATGCCGAACGCTGTGCGCTATGCGGACCAAGCGGCGGAGGGCCTGAGTCAAGACGGCCAGTTGCTTACGCAGATGGCAGGGATTCTAGCCAGTGCGGGGCAAGGGGAGCGTGCGGTGAAACTGCTCGATCGCGCGATCGAGATCGATCAGACATCCGGCGATCCTTATTTTACGAAGGGACTGTTGTTGCTGAATTTGAAACGACAGTCCGAGGCAGAAGAGGCCATTCGGGCCGGATTGGCGCGTGCTCCTGAATCTGCCGTCGGATATTATCACTTGGGACGTATACTCTTCGATGCGGGGAAAGGGGAGGAGGCCGCAGCGAGTTTGGAGCGGGCAATTGCAGTGAATGCCTCGTTTGAGCCAGCCTATCTTGCACTGGCCTCGGTGTATGAATCGCGAAAGGCTCCGGATCGAGCGATTGCGGTGTTGCGGAAATATCTCCTGACGGTGAACCCTCGGAGTCGGGATATCCGGCATCAATTAGTTCGGCTCTATGTGACGACCAAGGACTATCAGGGGGCCAGGAAAGAATTGAGTGACTTGCTGGCGGAGGACCCTTCGGATACTGATGCTCAGCTTCGGCTGGCCCTCCTGTACGGAGAGGAAAAAGAATATTCTAAGGCGATCGACCACCTGATCCAGATTCTGAAGGCGCGCCCGACTGAACTCAAAATCAGAGATTACCTTGGCTATCTCTACGAGGAATCCAGAGAGACGAAGAAGGCCATCGAGACGTATACGTTTAATGTGCAACTTGAGCCATCCTACTTCGAAGGGCATTTGCATCTCGGCCTGTTGTTCTATCGATTGAAACAGTTTCCTGAGGCCATCACCCACTTGACGAAGGCCATCACGATTAATCCGAAGCAGCCTGAAGCCCATATCGTGCTGGGATTGACATATTTTCAGAAGGACCAGTTCGAGGATGCGGCAAGGGCCTTGGAGGAAGGGATCGTCCAGAACCCAAAGAATGCCGATTTGCATTTCAATCTCGGCACGGTCTATGACAAGCTCAATCGATTCGATGACGT
>JAKDNQ010000303.1 GCA_030456405.1 Nitrospira sp. | reverse complement strand
GCCTTGACCGACAGCCTGCCGAACGAGTTGCACTGTCTCGTGTCTCATCTGCGGAAGTGCTTCTACGATCTTGGTATACGGCGCAGCCTGTTTCTTTGCAACTTCATAGGACATCTTCAAAGGAGTGAGCAGTCGTAGTAAGGTGAAGCTCGAAGTAAACCCTTGCATCAGTCGGTGTTGTTCGGCGACGGACTGCATATACGACCAGTGGTTATAGACATGCGCCACCCCATGCCTGGAGAGCACCTGAAGATAAGGTAGACCGAGCAGTCCGGGGTTACGAATCTCGACCGCGTACCGAAAGTCACGAGGGAGTTGCATGAAAAACGTATCGAGCCGTGAACAGAATTCGTCCGTAGACATCCTGTGCCGCTGAAACTCGAACAGGAAAGGGCCCGTATGTGGCTCGAATTTCGCTTCTCGATAGGGTGTCAACACCAGGTCATTGAACAGCTTGGCATCTAGGAAGCGTGGATTCATCTGTCCTGCTCTCGCTCCATAGCGAGCTTGCTGGGCATAGCTGTGAATGGTGATCTCCTCCCACACCTTGAAGCACATCTGAAAGTCTTCGGGAATCTGGGTCAGATAGTGCCGGAGTTGATTCGCGGTCGGTGGGCGGTAGAACGTCGAGTCATTTCCTACGGTCCTGAATAGCGGATCGCCCTGGTGCTGATGTTGGCAATACTCCCCAAGACGCTCACGCGCAAACGTGTTCTTGGCATACTGCCGCTTGTAGACCTGGCCCTGCCAGCCTTCGTAGGTCCAGGTAGAGGTACCGAATCGGATCAACGGGGAGAGCGAGAGAGCCATAGAGTGGGGGAATAGTACCGACATCCTGTGACTTCCTCAACAAGAGGCTCCAGGCTATCCCACATTCGAAGTACAGCCTTCGGGTCTTTCGCCTCACGACCCCTACCGCTATTCTTCTCTCAGAGCAGACATTCACAGGCTGAATGGCAAGGAGGCGTCATCATGGCCACTCTACGGGCGCTTGTCGGAGCATACTCTATGGTTGCCTTCATGGGCTTCGTTCTTTCCTTCCCGCTTGGTTGGACCGTTGTCCTCGGTATAGCCGCAACCTCTCCCGAGAAGATTGTCAAGAGCCGACCGTACCAGCAGAAGGATGAGCTGGTGCAAAAGAAAATTCTCCCACGCACCGCATATGAGCAGGTCAAATACAAGATTCTGGCGAAGCAGAAGTGATCTGGAGTTTTCAAAATCTTGTCTGAGACGGAGAGAGCACATGTTGTGCAAAAACAATCACGATTTTCAAGCAGGCTCTTGGGACAATTCTCTACCTTGCTGATCCTCACTGACAAAACGGGTACAGCCATGCCGCCCTTACTGTTTTGCTGGCCGGTTGTACTGTCGCACGTTGCTGAAGTGGCCCTTCTTACGATTTCTGAAAAAACCGAGATCGCAACACCGACTCTCAAGAGCCCGTCACACTCCCCACCCCGCCGCCCCTCTTCGGCACATCTAAATGATGATCGCTGGAAAGCCGTACTGGCTGGCGCCACCTTCGATGGTCTAGGCCATGCCCACGTCCTATAGCCCCAGTTCCTTCTTGATCTTAGAGAACGATTTGCTGCTCTTCTTCTTCGCTTCGGCGATGGTTGCGCGGGCATCGCTTAATCCATGCGATCCTCTAACGCCTGCAACAGTTCCACATCTTCCACAAGTACCATTGCAGCTGAATTGGCGGCGAACTTTTCTCGGATCCCGCATACTACAAGCTCACTGCGTTTTTCCTCTTCCATTCCGAGCTCGGCCCTCTTACGATATGTCTTATGCACAACCGAGGAGTCCCCTCTTATGTCAGATATATCGCGTGATCAACTCGAACAACTCGTTCAGGGGCGCCACTGGGATCCCCGGGCAATTCTTGGCACCCACCCAATCACCCAAGACAATTCCTCGTCTATTGTGATTCGGTGTTTCTTGCCGGAGGCCACCAAGGTGGCCCTGCTCCTCGGTGAGCATACACGCCACCCCATTCCCATGAGACGTCGCCATAAGGCCGGTCTATTTGAAGTCACTGTCCAGGAGCCGCTCGGAACCACCCCCTATCGTCTCCGCATCACGACTCAAACAGGGCAAGTCTCTGAGCGGCACGATCCCTATAGTTTCCTCCCCCTCCTCACCGACTTTGAGCTGCATCTTTTCGCTGAGGGAACCTTCTTCAAAGCCTATGAGACAATGGGCGCCCATCTCCGGATAGTGCAAGGTATTGCTGGAGTCCATTTTGTTGTCTGGGCGCCGAATGCTGCGCGAGTAAGTGTCATGGGCGATTTCAACGAATGGGATGGACGCCGTCACCCCATGACGAACCGCGGAGCAACCGGTCTATGGGAACTCTTTATTCCCGACCTCCTAGAGGGCGCCCTCTATAAATATGAGATTCGCTCACGCCATCATGACGCGCCACTCCTGAAAGCCGATCCCTATGCCTTCGCATCGGAGTTGCGCCCCAAGACCGCCTCAATTGTTCGCGAACTCACTTCCTACCACTGGAATGATCAGTCCTGGATGACCGCGAGAGCCAAGCAAGATCCGCTCGCAACGCCTCTCTCAATTTACGAGGTCCACCTTGGCTCCTGGATGCGCATCCCTGAGGAGAAAGACCGTTGGTTGACCTATTCAGAACTTGCTGAAAAGCTCATCCCATACGTGAATAATATGGGCTATACACATGTGGAACTCTTGCCAATTACCGAACACCCATTCGACGGATCATGGGGTTATCAAACCACCGGCTATTTCGCCGCCACCAGCCGCCATGGACATCCTCATGACTTTATGGCCTTCGTCGATACCGCTCACCAGGCTGGAATCGGGGTGCTGATGGACTGGACCCCTGCGCACTTTCCAGACGATCCGCATGGGCTCGCCCAGTTCGATGGCACGCACCTCTACGACCATGCCGACCCACGGCTCGGCTACCATCCAGACTGGCACAGCCGTATCTTCAATTACGATCGCCTCGAAGTTCGGAACTTCCTGCTGAATAGCGGGCTCTTTTGGCTGGATCGATACCATATCGACGGTCTCCGCGTAGACGCCGTCGCATCGATGCTCTATCTCGACTATGGCCGAAAAGAAGGAGAATGGATTCCCAATCGGTTCGGCGGGCGCGAAAATATCGGAGCCGTCACACTGCTGAAAGATTTAAATGTCCTGGTCCACCGTGACTTCCCCGGCGCGATGACCATCGCCGAAGAGTCCACATCCTGGGCGGGAGTCTCACGCCCCACCTATGCCGGAGGACTCGGCTTCACGTTTAAGTGGAACATGGGCTGGATGCACGACATGCTGGACTACTTCGGCTTCGATCCAGTCCACCGCCGCTTTCACCAGAATCAGATTACGTTTGGGCTCCTTTATGCCTTCAATGAAAACTTCGTCCTGGTGCTGTCGCACGATGAAGTCGTGCATGGGAAGCGGGCACTGCTCGACAAAATGCCCGGCGATGAGTGGCAGCGCTTTGCCAATCTCCGTGCCCTGTATAGCTTCATGTATGGGCACCCCGGCAAGAAAATGCTGTTCATGGGTGGAGAGTTCGGACAGTGGCGGGAGTGGAACCACGACACCAGTCTGGAATGGCATCTCTGCGATTTCGAGCGGCACCTGGGGCTCCAGCGCCTTATACAAAACCTGAATCATCTCTACCGTCAAGAGCCGGCGCTGCACGAACTCGATCACAA
>JAKDNQ010000302.1 GCA_030456405.1 Nitrospira sp. | reverse complement strand
TCTCCCCGGCCATCTCAGCAATGCCTTCGAGTTTCTTGCTCGACGTTCGCTCCTATGGAGCCTGTCCGACATTGCCTTCGTGACGAGGCTCTCCCAGGCTCAGACGATGGACACCCCCCCTGTCAGGAGAAAGTACCCCGCATTGTATATGATGTGTAGCGCGAGTGGAGGAAACACAGAACCAGACCGATCACGCAACACTCCAAACAGCAGCGAAGGAAACAATGTCGACAAGGCCCACGGAAGTGGATGCGTCGCGATGTGCGCGCCGGCAAATACCACCGACGTCAGTAGATTAGCGATGCTGATGCCGACGAACGAACGCCGCCCCCACTCATGAGCCAATAGCCATCCCTGCAGACATCCTCGAAATAAGAGCTCTTCAACGATCGGCTGCCAAAGCACAGCCACAAGGAACGGTCGTGAGAATATATGCGGCCACGGCAAGGGCTGGACGACAGTCAGGAACGGCAACAGGAGCCAAACGGCTGCACCCATGGCCAGCGCGGAAAGAAAAACTGGAGAGCGATAAAATGCCGGCGCCGCTTTGAGGCCAAACCTCTCGCACAATACCGACATGATATGGGAGGTCGTGCTGCTCACATCTCACCGAGATTCCCCGGAGTGTCCCAGGAAACCTCAGTAGATGAGTGACGTGGCTGAGTATCTATCACGTGACTACAATCGACGCCGACTTTTCCAGAACAGTGCCCCAATGGTTATAAGCAAGACGATCGGCATCAGAGCGTCGTTCGTGCCGGCCTGAGCGATCGTGCAACCCCCTCCGGCTGAAGGGGCGCCGGGATTGTCAGCGCCGGCAGGCACGTCAAAGGTCGCCGTCGCAGTGGCTGCAGTACTGACAACACAGGCGCCTGTGCCTGTACAGCCACCACCACTCCAGCCAGTGAAAGTCGATCCACCATCCGCTGTCGCTGTCAATGTCACAGTCGTTCCACCAGGGAACTGTTCGCTACAGTCACTCCCGCAATTGATCCCGGCCGGAATCGACGTGACCGTTCCCGTTCCCGTGCCGGCCTTGATCACGGTAAATGTTGTGGCAATGGAGTTCAGCGCATTGAGCGCATTGAGCCGACGACCACTCGACACGAGGTCGTTCAATAGCGGCGAGGCATCGCCGGTGTTCAGAATCGCATTTCTGATCTGCGCGACCGTCAAGTCCGGGTTGATGGATAGGAGAAGGCCGACGACCCCCGTGACGTGAGGCGTCGCCATCGAAGTGCCGGATAAGAACTGATAGTCGTTCGTAGCGCTCGGTGTGCCGGACACACAATAGGCTCGCACATCGTCCAGATACACTCCGTCATCGACAATGCTGGCGTCAGAAACAAAACCAAAACTATACTGGACAGTGGGTTTCCGATCCGGCAGCTCTGCCATGGTATAGCTGACGAAGGCTCCTCCTGGTGTTGAACCGAACCAACCACTCTCGGTGGGCCTTTTCGCGTCCCCGTCACCGAAGACGTCGGTCTGAATGCTATCACCATTTTGTGTTGCCAGTCGCAGCCGACTTTCAAGCCGACAGCCTCGCTGCCCCTCCGTGCTGAAGATCGGGCCAGTCGCCTCGGAGAATGTGTTGTCGAGATAATTTCCAGCCGGGCTATCGGTCATGCTCATGGAGGGGCTGGAGGATAGGGTATTAGTGAAACCCCACGAGCCGCTAAACGTATAACCCAATCCCGTAGGATTCGAGTCGAAGTTATGGAGAAATAGATCGGTCGTATTGATCGTGGGCTTGGTGCTGTTGATGTCCACTCCCGGAGCCGCAATCTGCACCGAGGTGGCGCCGAAGTTCGAAAAACTGGCTAGTCCGCCTGTTTGATCAATGGCTGCCACAGCAATTACATTTGGCAGCGCCGAACAGTCGTCGTTTGTTACGCTGTAGCCGGCGGGAAAAACAGGTGCATCATCATTGTTCGAGTTGGCATTGCCCGCTGCGGCGAGAACCATCACGCCTTGCGCATTCGCCTCGCTGAGTGCGTTATACTCCAACTTACTGCATGCACCTTGACGGGTAAAACTAGCATTGATCACACGGGCGCCCATACGAACCGCATAGAGGATGGCCTCAGCCATGGCGATGCTCGTCACATCATTATTCACGCCTCCTGCTTTCAGCGCCATAAGTTTGACGTGGTGCATGACTCCGGTCACGCCGGAACTGTTGTTACCGACGGCCCCGATTATGCCCGCAACGTGGGTGCCGTGGCCGCGATTGCCCCCGGTGGTGTCGGCCGTCAGGTCGATCGGATCCATCGGCTCGCTGTCGTCGGAGCGAAAATCATAGCCGTGGTAATCGTCCACCAATCCATTCCCATCGTTATCGATCCCGTCATTGGGGATCTCCCCCGGATTTGTCCACATGTTGGCCGCCAGATCAGGATGGTCATAGGCAATGCCGCTGTCGATGACCGCGATGATCACGTTGGATCTGCCGGTAGTGATGTTCCAGGCTTCCGGCGCATCGATATCAACATCCGCTGCGCCACCGGTCTGCCCGGTATTGTGAAGACCCCAAAGCAGGCTGAACTTCGTGTCGTTTGGGACGTCGGCTAGCTGGTGAATATAGTTCGGCTCGGCATATTCAACGGCGGGACTATGGCGATATCTCTCCAGCGCGTCCTCCACGGTCTCGCCCTTAGTCAATTTCACATGTTGTACCCGTTCCTCGCCTCCGGCAAAGGACTTGATCATCTGCCCCCCTGCCGCCGCGATCGTGGCCTTAGAGGCGCTGTCTCGATACTTGACGATCACTTCTCCCGGTACATACTGCGCCCGCTCCACCGAGCTGCCGCTTACTCGATTGAACCCTCTATTTTCCCGGATGGCATCGGCAGTGCTGGCGTCATTCCACAACAACAACGAGCCGGACGAACACACCAGTGCGAATGCGCCTATGCGCATCCAGCGGGATCGCTTGGTGAAGCTACTGCTCGGTTTGCGAGAGCAGGTTTGGCTCGGCATATTCAACCTCCTGGAATGCAGATAATCGTGTCACCACTCTCTCGACAGTTTCTTTGGTCACAATTCGAACATGATGAACGCCCATGCCTTTGACCACGGCAATCCGTTCGGTTCCACATTCTTTCAAAATGGCATCCATACGTTCCTGAGGGACCGATGGTTTGAACTTCACCAACGCTTCACCCGAAACAAATTCCCGTTTCATCTTGGTGACGGTGGGTCTGCCCGTCTTGTCTGCTGTTTCAGGGCCGCTGGTCTCGCAAGCCGTGATGCTCAGGCTCGTGCCTGAGGCAAGAATACTCAGCATGAGAACGGTAAGAGTCCTGCCTGACAGCAGCGATGGTGTGCTCATGAATCGCGGGTAACGGTATCGACGCCATTACCTCAAAGTTTTACGCCACCGTTATATACCAGCCTAAACAAGGAATTCATACCTCTTTTTTTGAGAGAAGGTCCTATGCGCACGAGAGACTTTGCCGTGGCCGTTCAGCCAGCCAGATTAGTTCATGCAACAGCGACTATGAGGGAAATGGAACCATTAAGACCTGTAACTCTTGGCGCGACCTAAGCCGTTTGGGCTTGCTCTAGGGAGCCTGGTATCTGAGATTGAGACTCCTACCCTAGACTGGAGGGAAAAACCGCATGGACGGCTCATTGGTGGAATCGCTCCATCCTTGTCATCTATGAATTGGAGGAGTATTCTTTAAACTTCCACCGGTTAGGGTA
>JAKDNQ010000301.1 GCA_030456405.1 Nitrospira sp. | reverse complement strand
CCGCGATCCTTGGCCTTGTGGATCAGAATCCCGCAGATCCAGGTGCGAAGGGACGACCGGCCTTCGAACCGATTCAGGCTTTCGATGACCGCCATCCAGGTGTCTTGCACGACCTCTTCAGACACTTCCCGATCGGCCACGTAGCCCATGGCTATTCGGATGAGCGCACTGTGGTGTTTGTTGATCAGTTCATCGAAGGCTTCCTCGTCACCACGCTTGAGCCTCGCGATGAGTGTATCCTCGGCCTTCGTGAGACCGGACAACCGAACCGCCTGCGACTTCCGGCTGATCGATGAGCTTTGACCAATGGACTCTGTATAGGTGATGGCGACTGCTTTCATGACGGCCTCCGATCTGCAGTAACTCCGTGACAAAACCGTGAGCGCTCAGAGGGGTGACTTGTGATTGAGCGTAGCGACAATGTGACCTGCTCACACGCGGCCTGATCAATTTTTAGGCGCCTCATGCGAGAAGCCCTCCTTCAGCAAGGCTTCGATGACCCGTTGCGTCTGGTCATACCCTCCCTCGCCGACCCGCACATAACGAACCACCCCTCGTTTATCGACGAGGTACATCGCCGGCCAATAGCGATTGCCGAAGCGATTCCAATTAACGAAATCGTTATCCACGGCCACGACGTATCGGATGCCGTGATCCCTGACATAGCGTGTCACGGCATCGATGTCCTTTTCATATGCAAACTCAGGGGAATGGATGCTGATGACCACGAATCCGCGATCCGCATACTGCTGATGCCATTGCTTCACTTGGGGTTCCACATTTCGGCAGTTGTAGCAGCCAAAGGTCCAGAACTCGACCAAGACCACTTTGCCACGAAGATCCCTTAACGATTGCGGTCCTGAATTGATCCAGGCCGAACTCGTGATTTCCGGCGCTGGCATTCCGGTCATGGCGTAGGCCTCCTGAGGCAAGTTCATGTACTGGACGACGGTTCCCAATACGACTCCGACTAGTGCGACCACACCTCTCCACGAAAGGCGTCTGTGAGCGCTAGTGATCTCTTTGTTCATGATGTCCTCCACCCGCTTATTTCGTCGCTTCCATCATCGTCTCTTTCTTGTCCATCATCGCATCGGCCCCTTCCATCGTTACTTTCCCCAGGGAAGCGCGGCCGATTTCCACGTTGAACTGCTTGCACCAAATCACCACGCTGTCGTACTCCTCCAGATTAACCGTGCCGGGAATCGGAAAATCGACCATTCCGGAAAATTGCGTCAGCTTTCCCAGCTCTATCCCTGTGCGATAATCGCCGTTTTTGGCAAGATACACCCGGCCATCAGGTACCTGATCCACGCGAATGTCTGTCAGGTTCAGGGTCTTATGACCACTCTGATCTTTGGTCAGGGAGGCCGTCCCGGCTGCGTGATGGCTACCAGCGCCCGCCAGCATGCCGGTGCGGATTGGCGCCATCTTTCCTTCCATCATTCCGGTCTTCTGCGCCATCATAGAGCCGTCTTTCTGCCCCATCATCCCCTTGTCCGTTTTCGTCATGGAGTGATCTTTGGTCATCGCCTCGTCCTTCTTCATCATCGACCCTTTTGAGTCCTGCATCGTTCCGGCGCAGGCCGGAAGCATCGCAAAGGGCACGCCCATCAGTCCCAACACAACGACCATCCTCTTTATGCTGTTCATATTATTCATTGCCGATCCTCCTTGTTCGTGACGATTCTGCCGTCTTACTCGGGTGAACTCGGTCGCTCCGTCATGGGATACGAGAAAGGTCGCGCGCGCTCCACCGATCATTCGTCCGAGACTGTACAGAGCGATTGTTCACGATGGTCATGTCCGTTACCTCGCCGCAGATGACACAACGCCACGCCGGAATATTTTGGCTACTGCTGTCCAGAAGATCGAAGAACCGATCTTCCACCATCAAGCCCTTACAACGTTGACACGTCATCGATGCCTCCTTTCGTTTCGCCTATTAGGAGATATGATGCCGTACGCGAATCACGTCCACCTCACAAAACAATCACGTTTTGATCCCAGAAAGGCGTACAGTCTCATCGTCCCCTGGTATCCCGCTTCGGCATCGCCCACAGCTCGAGAAAGCGTTCTACATCTCTATCTTGTGCGAAGATTAGCCTGCAGAAGTCACTCCGGTCTCACGAAAAGATCAAATTTCGGTCACGATCTATTCACTGAGGAGCCGCAGCGTTCGATTTAGGGTTTGGTAGTGGGCAGATGAAAGGTGAAGGTGGTACCGCGTCCGATGGTACTGCTGGCTTCAATGGAACTTCCGTGAAGCTCGAGTATCCGCTTGGTGATCGCGAGGCCAAGCCCGGTTCCGTCCGATCGTCGCTGCTTGTCGCCGCGATAGAATCGATCGAAGACATGGGGGAGATCATCCTGATGAATTCCGCAACCAGTATCTGTCACCCGAATTGTGACCGTATCCGGCAAGGAGATCAGCGCGACGGTCACGGTCCCGTTTGCGGGTGTGAAGCGAAGGGCGTTCTCGATCACGTTTTGAAGCGCTCGCTCGATCAGTCCGATATCGGCGAACACGAACGGAAGATCCGCGCGGAAGTCCGTTTGGAGCCGGATCTGCCGCTTCTCCGCGGTCAGTTGAAATTTTTGCGTCACGTCCTGCACCAGTTCGCCCAACGAGAACGGCTCGCAGTGAAGCTGCGTCTCCTGCGAGTCGAGTTTCGCCAGCTCGAACAGTTCACTCACCAGATTCCCTAATCGCTCGCTTTGCTTCGTGGCGATTTCCAGAAAGCGCCGTCTTTCCTGCTCCGTCAGGGTGTCCTCCTTTATCATCAAGGTTTCCAGATACCCTTGTAGAGACGCCAGAGGCGTGCGGAGGTCATGGGAGACATTCGCCACGAGTTCCCGGCGCAGCGTATCGTTCTGCTTGAGCTTTTTCAGTTGTTGCGTGATGCGGCGCGCCATCCGGTCGTAGGTCATGCCGAGACGATCGATTTCATCTCCCCCCCGTGTACGAATGAAGCCGGCCTCCATACGAGACACCGGATCGATCTGTGCAGAAAAATCATCTTTTTCAAACGCGTCCACGGCTGCGGCGAGTTGCCTGACCTTTCGCGTTACGACGTTGAAGAGAAGAAGACCGGCCGCCAGCGCAAACAGCAAACCGATGGCCGAGGCCCACAGGCTCAATCTCAGAATATAGCTGCCTTGGAGCATCGTGACTACCGAATCGTACTCCTCGCCTCCGAGCACAACGTACAGATAACAGTCCGGTTGTCCCTGTCCCGGAACCAGAGAAGCGGAGAAGATCTTTTTCCGATCAGGGTCACGGGGATCGTCGCCGAGGATCGGAAAACCGCCTGACTCGTTCAAAAATCGTTTCACTGGTTCCAGGGAGACCGTCCGGCGTTTCACCTTTCCCGGCGGAGCGGAAAATGCTTGGATGGTTCCGTTCGCATCGAGCAGATACGCTTCGATATTGGGATTGATGACCATGAGGACATGGAACACTTCCTTGAGGGCTTCTTGATTGACGTGCCCGTTCGCTACCAAAATGTTTTCAGCAACCAACTGCTTGGCGAGGGAACGATTGAGCTTCTGATTCACTTCCTGAATGTACATGCGGGTGGTGAAGAGGGTCAGCAGGACATACAGGACGCCGACAGAACAGAACAGTCCCAACAGAATCGCCGCTGACTTTCCGTAAAGGGTCTTTAACATCCGGCTATCCCTTGGATAGATCTTCCAATTCTGTGAACTTGTA
>JAKDNQ010000300.1 GCA_030456405.1 Nitrospira sp. | reverse complement strand
CGCCCGGCCTCGATGCCGCAATGGTAGCAGGCGAGGAGAAACAGCAGGCGCGAGGCGCGGCCGTTGCCGTCGCGGAACGGATGAATGCAGAGGAAGTCGAGGTTCAACGCGGCAGCAAGCACCAGCGGCGGCACCCATAGCTCACGCATGCCGCGCTGCCAGAGATCGACCGTCTCAGCCATCGCCCCGGGTGTCTCCTTCGGGGACAGGGATTTGAATCGGACGCGGCTACGGGCATCAGCATAGGTCTGGATGATGTCCACATCCTTTTCTTTGTACGCCCCGGCGTCCCAGATCTGGCCACGAGACAGTTTGTGGAGGGTTTTGATCGTGGCTTCGGAGATAGGCAGCTTCGCGCCGTTTTCATGGATGAGCTTCAGCGCGTCGCGATAACCGCGCACTTCTTCTTCATCACGGTCGCGCACAGCAGCTTTGCCGAGGACGAGCGTGACGACACGGGACTGGTCCACCTCCACGCCTTCGATGCGGTTGGACGACACGGCGCTCTCGATGAGTGCGTGTTCGCGCAATGCCTTCAGTTTCTGCGGCGACTGGCGGATGAATAATTCTTGCTTGCCTCTGGCCTCGGCGAGATCGGTCAGATACCACGCTGTTTGCGTAGGTAGCGTAGGCGGTTCAGCGGCGAGTTGGCGGAGCGTCATCATGATTTGCTTTTGTACTCCGTAAAGCTCGATGCGAGCGAGGCGAAGGTGCCCGGCGTATGTTTCTCGAATCCTGACTGATCTACATAGACGAAGTTGTATCGACAACCATTTTCCTCGGCGGCGGTGGCGTCATCGCACCACAGTGTGAGCCGCGCCATTTTCTGCGGCAGGTCGAGTTCTTCCCGCCCTTTAGTCTCGACGATCCAGACCGTGCCGTCGGTCGTGCGCACGATGAAATCCGGTGTGTAGGTGGAGAGGTCGCCGTCGGCTTTCACATAGTCGAGCTTGAAGCCGACCGCCAGGTAATTCTTGGCGAACGCCGACACGTCCTTTGCGGTTTCCAGGAATGCGGCGAACGATAGCTCGAAGCCGCCGGACTGGGCCTCGCCGACGATCTTGGTGAAGAGGGATTTCTTCGCCGCGAGGAACGGGCGGTGCTCGGTGCGGAAGGGGCGCGTTTCTTTCAATCGAATCCTGGCTTCGATGCGCGTGGTACCGGTATCTTGAATGGTCAGCGCATTGATGGCGGTCTTGAAACCGTCGTACAGAACTTTGCCGACATCCGGTTCGGAGAGATTGCGGAGAATTACAGGGTCTTCGAGGTTCACCGGCTCCCCGGCAAACAGGTACTCGCGCACGAAGATTTTCACCTTCCCATAGAGCACGTCGTAGCCGCCGACGAGACGCAAATCTTTTAGGAGTTGACGCGCAAAGAACGCGACGACGGAGCGAAAGTCGGCAGGCCCAGAGCCATCGAGTTGAATCGTGTGGTGAATCTCCGAGTCGAGCATGGTCTTGAAGACGATTTCTCTGGTCTCTTCCGGTGTAAACGGTTTTACAGATAGTCTCTTGTTGCCCAAGGACGCCGGATTTAGCGCGTCGAGATCTTTGAAGTCGCGGTGAAAGCGACGCGTGAGTTTCGGCAGCGGAATGTCGAGCTCGTCGAGATTCTTTTCCGGATTCTCCCGGTCCACTTCGACGATCAGCGAGTCCTGCCGCGCCGCGCTGCCCCCCATCGGCACCCGCTCAAAACTGACGCCTTCGCTCTGAATGGATTCGACGAATTCCATGAAGGCGGGCGTGCCCATGACAGACACAGTTTCTTTCGTATCCGTGCCGAAGTACATGCGGCGCAAGCCGCGCCCGAGCGTCTGCTCCGGCAGGATTTTGCTCTCCGCTGAGTATTCCCGCAAGCCGACGATGACGGTGACGTTGCGCACGTCCCAACCCTCCTTGAGCATGAGGACGGAGACGATGGCCTTGTAGGGCGATTTCCAGGAATCGATTTCGTTGGACTGTTTGCGGAGCCGTTCGAGTTCGTCCTTTTTCTTCCCCGAGGCGGCTTCGGAGATTTCTCCGTTGTTCTTGGTATGGATGACCAGCACTCCGCCTTGCAGCTCGGGACAGATCTTTTCGAGATAGACCCCTACGTCATCGCAGTTGCGCGTGTCGTCCACCATGACGAAGAGGACGGCTTTCTTGCCGAGCAGCTCGTGTTCGGCATAGCTCTTCTTCCACTCCTCAACCCCGAGTGCAAGATAGTCCGCATATTTCTCGGTGAAAAGGGCGCTCTTCTTATCTTGGAGTTTCGCGCGGCTGGCTGCGTCGGGCAGCACGGGATGTTTGACGACGTTTTGGTGAATGGCTTCGACCAGCGGATAGTCGGACACGGTCTGAACGAACATCGCGCCGTTGTCGTGGCGCGGCGTGGCGGTGACATCCACTTGCAAGGCGAGGCGCCGGTCCTTTTGGAGCATTTTGTGATGGATGTCCTGAATGGATTTGAACCAGGCCATCTTCGGATCGTGAATATGGTGCGCTTCGTCGTTGAAGACGGCGAGTTCCTCGACCTCGCGGACGATCTCGCCGAGATCGGTCTGGCTGTCGGTGGTCTTGCCGACGGGCTTCGGACCGAACGGCGCGAGAAAGTAGTCGCGCAGATCGTCGTCTTCCAGCGAGGGATCGGCCACGGCGCCGAGGAAGACGCGGTGGATATTTGTCAGGAACAGATTGCCTGTGTCGCGGACGATGCGCACGTCGTCCTGGATGTGCAGCGTGAGTTGAAAGTCGTCCCGCCAGTTGCGGCCCTCATGGCCGTTGTCAGGCAGGATCGGGTCGTTGAAGAAAATTCTGAGTCCGTCGAAGTCGGCTCGCAGCCGGTCGAGCACGATGATGTTGGGCGCGATGACGAGGAAGTTGCGCGACAGAGCCGAATTCGCTTCGTAGAGTTTGTGAAAGAAGCTCCAGGCGATGAGCAAGGAGAGGACTTTGGTCTTTCCAGCCCCGGTCGCCATTTTCAAGACATAGCGCGGCCAGTCTTCGTCGAACATGCCTGACGAGACTGCCCCCGATGCATCGAACCTCAGCAGATCGTATTTGTCGCGGGCGCGGCGCACCTCAAACAGCCAGACCGCCGTCTCCACCGCCTCTCGTTGGGCAAAATAATAGCGGAATGGAGACAGCGAGGCGTCGGCATTCTCGATCAAGTGTTCGGTCTCGAACCAGTGGCGGAGCAATGCTGCCGAGGTGGCAGACGCGCCGGTATATTTGTTGGCTCTCCAGGCAAAGACTTCCTCACGCACTTTGGCGACAAGCGGCGGCAGCAATTTTTCATAGGCCGTTTCACGGAGCGCTTCGTCAGCCGGAAACCACCGTTGTTCGGGGATGAGCGGCGCGTACGGCGAGGTTGGGAAATTCAGGTGCAAGGCCATGATGGTTTCAGCCCAAGGGCTATACGACCGGGCGCAGCTTACCTTTTTCGCTTCGAGAAATCACCCTGTACAGAGGCGTAAGACGTGGGTTCGTAGGTCGGAGTGAGCAGGGGATGAATGAGGGAAGCACAGGCGTGGCATGTCGCCGGTTTAAAAGGAAATGGCTGGGGGACTAGGAATCGAACCTAGGTAGCCGGCTCCAAAGACCGGCGTCCTACCGCTAGACGATCCCCCAGCGCGGTACGAAACAGAGGCATAGTTCTGAGAGTACGGACGGGAAAGATTATTTGGCTGGGGGACTAGGAATCGAACCTAGGTAGTCAGATCCAGAGACTGACGTC
>JAKDNQ010000299.1 GCA_030456405.1 Nitrospira sp. | reverse complement strand
GCATCGGCGACTGGTGCGCCATTGGGAACAGACACATTGTTGGTGTCGCTGCAGGCGGGCAATACGAGGACCGCGAGCATCGAGAGGAGAACGGTCCACACCATGTTGAGATGGGAAAGACGATACTGCATCAGACGATCTCGATTACCTGTTCGCCCCTGCTCAGTTGTTATTCGTGCGCGCGCTCGCACCATGTCTTCTCAAACACGTCAGCGTCGTAATGATTGTAGAGGGCCGTTATCTACCCTACGAATGGAGAAGGCTTGGAGCCCTTCTCCCAGAAATGTTGCCTGGGGTGGGAGGGTCTTGCTTCTTGCGTGTATTGAACCGATCACAACAATACACGTACTCGCAGAGAGGAATAATTATAACACTGAGCTTTGAAAGTCAACGGCCTCGCTGCTGAGATCAGTGGTTCAACAGATCTCATCCTATGGATTAATGATCAGATGCACAGACTTCTTGATCGACTGACTCGCTGAATCCTGCACGGTAAACATGTGAGTCGTTGTTCCAACGCGACCTGCATCCAAAGTCCCGGTCATCTCGCCGGTTATATCGTTCAGGGTAAGAGAACCCGGGAGTGCGGGAGTGACCGACCAGGTGTAGGGCGGGGTCCCACCGGAAGCTGTCACTGTCGCAGGACCATACGGCTGGTTTGCATTCCCAAGAGGTAACGGTAAGGTGGTGTTATCAGTATCGATGCTCAACACGGCATTGACATTGAGAGTCAAAGATTTTGTCACGGCTACTCCAAGATCATTTTGCACACGATAGGTTCTCGTAAATGATCCGGGAGTATTCGGCGTCCCACTCATGACTCCGTCTGAACTCAACGGTTGCAGACCGGAGGCCGGTAGCAGATTCCCAACAATCGACCATGTGTAGGTTCCTGGTCCCGTTGCGCCCGACGCCGACAATCGCGTGTGATACGGCTGACCGACGGTTCCAGCAGGAAGTGGGGGGCCGGTTGGCGATCCCGCATCGATCGTCAGTGCGGCATTGACGGTAAGGTTTCGCGTTAATCTACTAGACTGACCAGTCGGCGCCGAGGAATCCATGACTGTCACGGTATAGGTTGTCGAGCCAGTAGTCGCATTCAGTGGAGTTCCACTGATGATTCCTAGTCCAAGTACGTTCAAGAACAACCCATTGGGCAATGCAGGCGAGACCGACCATGTATACGGCGGGGTACCACCGGTTGCCTCTAACTGGATAGGAAGGTAGGCCACGTTCACCGTCCCATTCGGCAGCGTGAACGGGGTAATCGACGGTGATGCTTGAAGACCGTCTGCGATCGACGTGAGCCCTGTACCCGACGTCGATGAAGCTTCACCAATCGCGATGGTCAGGCTTTTTGGCGTTTCCTTGTCCGCTGTGTCTGTGACTCGATAGGTCAATGTGAAGAGTCCAGGCGTATTGGGAGTTCCACTGATCCCCCCGGTATTTGAATTTAGTAGAAGGCCTGGCGCCGGTGACGTTAGCGGTGGTCCATCGATTGACCACGTATAGGGCGGGGTTCCGCCTTCTGCTTTCAATAGAAAGCTAAATGCTTTGCCGACGGTCCCGGTAATTGGCGTACCTGTTTTCAGTACCAATGGAGGCGGGGGAGGCGGCGGAGGCGGCGGCGCAGGAGACTCAGGATTCGTCACATTGTCCGTGTCGCCGCAGGCGTTGAATGCGAAGGGGACTGCAAGAAACAGGAGAAAGGCTCCCAACATGTTTCTGGTGGCCGTAAGATCGTGCAATCGCGCGTCCTCTCTCCTGGATATCTTGATGGTTGGGAAATCGATTGTCGACGCAGGCAGTTCAGTCATACATACGTGAACGCTCGGAGGAAATCTATCCTCTCTGGGGGGTTACCATACCCGACGGAGGTTCTTTCACACAAGAGGGGGCAGTCGAAGTGTGTCGGTGGGCGAAGACTCACCGTTATGGATTTGCTCCGTACTTCTCACGATGTTGCCGCTTTGCGCTGGCGACCCAATTATCTCGCTTGATCCGGTCGGGCGCCGTGTAGAGTTTCTTCGCAACTTTGTCGATGTCTTCCGGCGTCCAGCGCGCAATCTGGCCATAGCTGTGTAATCCCATTTTGTAGAGTGTGCGCGCAAAGACGGGACCGATTCCGTGAATCTTACTCAAATCGTCTTTGGGTCCGTCTTTGGGTCCGTCTTTGGGTTTGTCTTTCGCCGCTCTCGCCTGTTCGATCTCTAAACTCAATTGACTTCCATTCGGACGGGTCTTCAAGCGAGGAGCGACGGATCCTCCGTCAGCTTTGATGCGGAGCGCCGCTCTCACTTCGACCAGACGCTTGCGAAGGCGAACAATCTCCTCTTGGTTTTCTCCCGCCGTTTTTGCTTGATCTGCTAGGTCTTGCTGCTGTGTTTCAAACTCTTGAATGCGTTGCTGCAGGCTGTCGATCTGTTCGGCTCGCTCGCGCAGGAGTTGTTCATTGAGTTGGAGTTGGGATCGGAGCTGCTCGTGCGCGGTGAGCTGCTGCTGTAACTTCGCGATCTGCGCTTCATGCTGTGTGAGGGCGCGGGCATATTTGGTTTCCCCCTGAGCGTTGGCTTGCTCATGCTCCTGAAGATGTTGAGAGAGGAGCTCCAGTTTGCCGATGCGTGTGTCTCGTTCAGCGAGTTGGCTGTTGAGTTGATGCAGCGCCGCTCGATGTTCGGCATCTCGATCACAGAGTTGCACCTCCAACCAATGGACCCGTCCTTGGGCCGGTTCCAGTTCTTCCACGCGAGCGTGGAGCCGATCGTTTTCCACACTGGCCGCTTCCATCTCGGCGATGCGGTACTGAAGATTATGCCGTTCTTGCTCATTCGACTGGACTGTCTGTTGAGCGGCCTTGTATTGGCGTTGGAGTTGCTGAATCTCAGCCGACTGCGCGGCAGCGGTTGCGGCATATTCCCTCACGCGCCGCTGCACAGCGGCTTCTTCCTCTTCCAAGCCTGTCAGGCGCTGTGTACAAACGGCTAACTCTTCTTGTAGCGCCCGGAGGCGCTCATTTCGCTCTGAGAGCTCTTGGCTGGTCGATAGGTGAAGCTCTTCTGCTTCGAGGACCTTGCTCTCGAGCGCCTTCATCCCAGCAGCTTGGACTTTCAGCTCAAACTGCGCGCTTTCCAGCATCTCTTCTTTGAGGGTCAGAGCGGTATTCGCGTCTGTGAACTCTTGTGTGTGCGGTCCTGGGGACATCTGCCGCAGGAACCATCCAACCACGCCGCCGATCCCTGCCGCAATGAGAAGACATCCCAGGATCTGGCCTATGAAAGCAATCATTGATCACTCACTCCTTTCACGTGTAGTTCGATGCGGCGGTTATGTTGAAAACTGGCTCCCGACAGTGGTCGAGAGGCGCCATAGCCGACGGCGTTGAACTGATTAGTGAGTCCGTGGCTGATGAAATATTGTCGCACGGCTTCGGCGCGATTGCGGCTGAGTTCAAAGTTATAGTCCACTGCGCCATACTTATCCGTATGCCCGCCAATCTCTATGGCTGTGTGAGGGCTTTGACGTAATAGCGGCATCAGCTGGTCGAGTATGGCCCGGCCACGGGGAAGTATCGTTGTGGTATTCGATTCGAATTCGATAGAGCCGCGCGAGATGATCTCATTTATTTTTTTCTGGAGCGAAGGAGAAGAAGTGACGACCTGAGTGGTGAGGATACGATCTTCCAGTTCGAGTCCTGTCTTTGTCAGGGAAGCAATGTCTCGTAGCA
>JAKDNQ010000298.1 GCA_030456405.1 Nitrospira sp. | reverse complement strand
TGGCCAATAGGTCATTGATGGGGGTATTGGTCGCCACCACCACGGCGCCCGCCGTGACAGTCTGACCATCCCGCGTTTCGATGCGGGCTGATTTGCCTCCTTCGATCTTTGTCGCATGCGTCCCTGTATAAATGCGTCCCCCATCCCTCACGATGGCCTGCGACAGCGCCGCTAAATATTTCAAGGGGTGAAATTGTGCTTGCCGTGGGAAGCACAATGCCCGGCCGGTATCGAATGATGTGATGGGAGAGCGCGGAACCATATGGACATCACGCAAGCCGGCACGGTGCGCTGCAGCCATTTCTTGATCGAGCAAGTCGGATGGCTCTCCCGGCGGCATGAAAAGGTATCCGTTGAGACGCTCAAAGTCACACTCGATATGTTCTTCACGAACGATTTGTGCAATTCGGTCAATGGCCGCCGAGTGGCTTTCGGCGGCGAGCTGCGCCCCTTTCCCTCCATGCAACCGTTCCAGTTCCACATAGCGATCATCTAACGCCGTCACGAGATGCGCTGTTGTACGTTCGGTCTCACCCGATACAATGGGGCCATCGTCCAGCACAATAACGGATTTCCCGGCACGTCCTAACAAATAGGCGGTGGATAACCCCGCGACACCTGCTCCCACGATACAAACATCCGCCTGTGCATTCATGAGGAGCTTGGAAAAGCTAGGTACCGTGGCGGTTGCCATCCAGACTGAAGTGGTAATACCTGAGTGTGCTTGTTTCATGCGACTTCTCCTTGTTATCCCCTGCGGGTATTTGCCCCAGTGTAGAAAACAGTCAATCAAGATCCAGATTAGACCTAACGTGAGACTATAAAGAGAATTGAAGCAAGATCGACCTAGGAAGACCCCCAGCGGCAATTCAGCATTTTAAGCTCGGCTGGTTTTTTCGCCTAAGACTAGGGATTTCCCTAGCTCTGAAATGTTCATGGGTGGGGTAGCTTCACATATGCTCAAAGATTCATTGCTAGCTGATCAAAAACGGTAGTAGCTCGCAGAAAGGCGGCCTGAATATGGCCGTTCATCCTAATGGAGTCCGTCGTCCTGTCAATTCTTGGGTGGATGATGATCGGATTGATCGTTGGGGTGGTGCCGAAGCTATTGCTGCCGAGACGCCTTCGCGGTGACATGATTGTGACAACTACGTTGGGTATTGCAGGCTCGCTCACGAGTGGATGTATTGGTCTCTTTCTTGGGTGGTACAAGGATGAGGATCTAATCGGTTCTTTGGCCGCCGTGATCGGAGCGATGACAGCGTTGTTTGTGTATCGACAAACCGTTGCTTTGAGGTATCCGAATCCGAGTGAACGCCGCGGGTACTCTCTCCATAAATACATTAGGCCAACGTCATGACCCACATTCGTTGGTGACCTCGTGGAATTCTAGCTTGAATAAGAATCGGATGTCATGGAGGAAGGAGGCCCATCATGGCAAAAAAATCATGCGCGAATCCGCGTTGTACATGTCCCGCAGAGCCTGGGAAGGAGTTTTGTTCGTCCGATTGCCGGGAAGCAAAAACAGGTACTTCTTGTCCCTGTACACATTCGGATTGCCAACATAGTCGTGAAACTTCCTGAGCAGCTTCAATAGCTCTCCTCATGCCGCCCCTTCGTCTGATGGACTGTGCTCCGCGTCCTCGCCGGTTGTCGCATCAGCGAGGGGGATTGTGTTCATTTACCTGCCGACGCCGCCCGTTCCTCCGATTGTTCCTCTCATGCCCGATGGCCCGCTCCCGCTGGTTCCTACCGAGTCCGAGCCTTCTGTGCCTGATGTGATCCCCGGATTTTCTGACCTCGGCATGCCACTCCTACCAGCATCGCTTCCCATACCCGTGCCCCTCTCGACCTCCTGGTGACTCCTTCCCATGTCCATCCTGCCGATATCCATGCCAGGTTCCCTTTGACTACCGAACATATTGCCTACCGAGTCCATCGGGAGCATCGGGTCCGACTTACCCGGTGGTGGGCTTCCATGACTCTGCGCTATCACTAACGGCTGAGAGGCCGTCAGATCTTGTGAAGAACCTGAGGCCTGGGCATGCCCTCCACCCCACATTAAACCCATTCCTACTGTGGCTAGTGAGACAACGAGCTTGCAATTCATTGTGAAACTCCTTGGCTAAAAGGTGAATACAATTTGCGGGACTGGAGACAAATTACAGCCTCCCCTCCTCCCTCGCTTCGAAGGTGTCTCTTATTGTGGACCTAAGGCTGGATCAGTTTGACTAACAATCCTCCTAGTTAAGGGCTAGTTCCGTTAGACTTGCGCCATCAGTTGTTCCTTGCGCTCCATGACCTCATCCTCGAGAGCCTCCCAATCGATCTTCGCCTTTTGAGCTTGAGGAAACATCTCGCCTTCTTCTTCCTTCACGTGATGCTTGACCAACTCACCCAACACCGTGAATTTAGCTTTGAAGGCTTCATCGCTCGGCTCAAGTTCTTTCAGTTCGGCAATGAGCACATGCACGAGATGGTGCTCTTCGTTGGCTTCATTCATGAGATCGTCATTCCTGGTACCCTTTCGAATCGCAGGGTAGACGAGGCCTTCTTCCAGCCCAGCATGGATCTCCATCTCCTCAATGGCAGTCTGGGCAATCTCCTGTTGTTTTCGTGGAGTCGCGTCTTTGTACTCGGCAAACATGGCCTTCACTTTTTTGTGATCGGCTTTCAGCATCGTGAGTACCGGATTGGATGTCGTCGCCATAAAATCCTCCTGTTTTGTGAATGTGAATGTGTTGCGAATACATGCTTAGGATGCCATGCCCCGGCAACATATGTAGCTGGAACTTCCCCTAGCCCGCATTATTCATGAAGGTTCGTTGCGAAAGCGTGCAGACACGAAGCGAGACGGGCACTCGGAGCCGTAAAGTCCTGAGGCATACTCGTGCAGTATGTCAAAGGGCTGAACGGCGAGACTGCCCGCCGCAGCCGTGTATCCGCGCTTGCAGCAGATGCTTCATGAATAATGCGGGCTAGGTCGCTTGGTGACAGTCTAATAAAGCCGAGCAGGCTTCTCACGGCGCCGGTGGAGTTTCTCTTTTGTTCGTAGTAGTGGTCTTCTTGCGGAGATGGAACGTTCCGCCCTTTTGCATGGGTGAATGGTCGGTTCCAATTCGGCTGTACCACCAGCGTCCCTCTCCTTCCGAGAAATCCGGTGAGAACTCGACCATAAATTCACCATCCCGGTCATTCTCTTTCTGAAACCACATGCCGCGCCAGCTATGGCCGGTGAGCGAGCTGGTCTCAAGCCGCCCGTCTTTCCAATCATAGCGACTGTTACCCTGTTCATCGAGAGCGAGCCTGATCGCGGCGCCGTCTATATATTCCCATGCGCCGGCGAGGACACGGAGGTCACCCGACTGAGATGCCGTCGATGAAGGCTGGTTATCTTTATCCATGGGGATCGCTCGATAATCCGCCGGCTTAGCGCACCCTTCTGCGGACAACGTACAGGCGCTAATGACAAAGATGCCGATGTAACTCATGTATCGTAGGATCATGCCCGATCTTTCTCCTACCGCTTTTTTACGACCATTGCGTCTTCACTCTATTGCCCCTAAGTCCTCAGCACTGAGCACTCAGGACTCAGGGCTTTCCTGTGCGGTCATTTGGTCGGCGTATCGTCGACGATCACTTCGCGAATCAAGACTTCCCTCAAGAGCCGTTCGAGATCCTGATGCAACAGGCCTATGGTCGTCTCCAGCATCATCAACATCTGCGCGCGGG
>JAKDNQ010000297.1 GCA_030456405.1 Nitrospira sp. | reverse complement strand
CCCGCCCACCCACTGGCACGCCGAGACGTGCCATTAGCCCGGGCGAGGGCCTCCAATCCTTTTCATGTCTCGTTAAGGGAGTGGCCAAGGCTGCCCTTCACTGCGCGCATCGAGCGAGCACGTTTTCATTGCGCGCTCTGCGAGCAAGAAGGGCACCTGGCCGCTCCTTCCCTCCTCTACTCGAACAACTTCCTAATCCCCGCCTTAATCTGGTCCAACCCTTCGCGTAAGTCGGTTTCAAGGACATCGGCCTTGGCCTGCACAACCCCGCGCTTGGTCTTGAGCTGGTCCTTAAACGACTCCAGCTTGGTGAGCAACTCCTGCTTCTTTGACTCCAGGGCAACTTGCTGCTTGGCTTTCTCGCTCTCAAAGCGGCCCTTGAGCGCCTCAAACTCGGCTTCGAGCGTACTCGTTCCTCCTACGAGATCCTCCCAGACCTTGCCTGATTCGAACGAGGCCCCTTTCAGTTTCTGTTCCGCAACGGATTCGAATTCATTCAGGGCCTTGAGTATCTTCGCCCTCTGCTCCTCGAACGTGTCGCGAGCATCTGCCTTGCCCAGGGCCAACTGGACTTGCAAGTGTTCGAGCTTGGCCTTGACCTCAGTCTTTGCCTGCTCAGCCATCTCCTTCGACTTCTGCACGTCGGCCTGGACCTGCGTGAGCAGATCCCGCAGCTGTTGCTTGCGCTGCTCCAGCCGTTGCATCACTTGTTCTTGCGTCTGCGTCAGTTGCGCTTCCAGTGCCAATGCCTGGTGCTCCAGTGCATCCAACTTCTTGTCGAACGAGGCTTTGAGTTCCTTCATTCGCGACATGGGGCCCTCCTCTGTGTGAAATGGACCATCCAAACCGGCTAGGTTTCTGCCGGAGGTGGCATGATCTCGTCGCCAAAAGCAGCGAAGAGAGAGTTGCTGGCTTGAGTTCCACCGCGGGCTGTTCTTGTCATAGTCATACTAGTCGCTGACCCATTCCCAGGCGTTCTCGGCAATATCATATATGCCATAGGAGCTTCTACCTCAATCTAACGTGCAACCGAGTATCCCTCGGCGTAAACTATCAAGCCGGATCAGCAAAATCGGGAAGGCGAAACCGAAATCGATCGAGATGAAGGTCTCCTAATAACGACCGTACAAATTGTGGAATAACGATTATAGTGCCGCAAACACGCACAAGCAGACGTGTGGCACAATAGGATAGCAGGCCAGCAGGACCAACACTTCGTCTCAAAGGAGACACCGCTATCATGTTCCGCAATCGGGAAGAGGCTGGCCGGATATTGGCCGATAAACTGAATCAATATCGCAACGATCCGACGGGGTTGATTCTCGCTCTGCCCCGCGGCGGCGTCGCGGTGGGTTATCAGCTCAGCCTTGCCCTTCACCTCCCGCTCGATGTGTTTATGACGCGCAAGATCGGTGCGCCGGAAAATCCCGAGTATGCCATTGGAGCGGTGGCCGAGACGGGATCATGCTCTGTGAATCAAGAGGCGGTCAATTCGTTTGGTCTCTCCCAGCATGAGCTGAACCGCTTGATTCATCTCCAAGAGAAGGAGATCGCCAGACGCAAGGGCCTGTACCGGCAGGGACTGCCTCTCCCGCAACTCACAGGCCGCACCGTGCTCTTAGTTGACGACGGCATCGCCACAGGCTCGACGTTTATGGCTTCGGCGCTCGCCATTCGGAGCTTGCAGCCTCGCCGGCTGGTGGGAGTGATTCCAGTCGGACCTCCGTCGACAATTCATGAAATTCGATCATATGTGGACGAGTTGGTCATTCTCATGACACCGGACCCATTTTATGCCGTAGGAAATTTCTTCATCGACTTCACCCAAATCGAGGATCGCGACGTCATTCAATATCTCAATCTGGCCGAGAAGGCGATGCTCAGACGCGCGCCTTCCTCACCAGCCTCATAGAATGTCTTGTCACAAGAAAGGTGCCACGCTACATGTCCACACATTCCACGATCCCATCAGGACTGGGTCAGGCATTTCAAAGACCAGCGACCTACGAGTACCAATTGACAGCTGGTACGAAGAAGTGCATTTTCTCACGTGTGAGGGCGGCGCCTGGCGCATTCGAGGGAAGGCCGGCGAAACGTCACGAGTCTTGCCGTTCGGCGCAGCACTGACCCGTTATTCTGAATTATGGGGAGGCGGCCATGAGAATCTTAGCCGGTGTGAATTGGTCGGACGAATCCTTTGCCGCAGTGGAACAGATCGGGTTACTATACCGGCCTGACGACGTCGTGCTCGCACACGGCGTGGACCTCGGCATGTTGCAGTCTCCCCTTGTGGCCGGAGCCGTCAGTCTGCAAGGGTACGACGAGTTCCGCCAAGCCATGATCGAGGCCGGCCACCAGGCCATTGAGCGCTGCCGCACTCTGTTGCCGGCTTCGATTCCTTCCGTCCGGGCGATGTGCGAAGTCCAACACCCAGCCGCCTTCATTCTCGACAGCGCCGTCGCAGTCCAGGCGGACCTCATCGTCATGGGCACGCACGATCACAGCCTGGTCACAGAACTGTTCGCCGGCAGCCTGTCGCATCGTGTCCTGCTCCATGCCACAATACCGACCTTGATGGTGAAAGGAAAAGCTCGCCCTATCGCCCGCATCCTCGTGGCAGTGGAAGATCGCGAGGACGCAACCCGTCTGCGCGCCTGGCTGACGTCGCACCCCTTTAAGGACCCTGTCGCGGCCACCATCCTCTCGGTCGTCCCCTCTCTGCATCTGGCCAACCCGCATCTTGTGGCGGGACTCGATGGCTGGTCTGAGGAAACTAAGCGGCAGGCTGAACAGATCGTACAGGACACGGCCCAGGCGTTGGACGGTCCACACTTCACCGTATCGACCGATATCCGCATGGGTGATCCGGTCACGAGCGTGTGCGAGGCAGGAAATAGCCACGAGCTCATCGTGGTCGGCTCCCATGGACGAAAGGGATTCGCACGATTCCTGCTCGGCGGGGTCTCGCACGGAATCGTGCATCGGGCCGGCTGCTCGGTGCTTGTCATCCGATAACGAAGAAGACTGTGATTTGGTTTATTTGGTTTGTCTTGTTTATTTGGTTGAACGATACTCACCAGATGAACCAAACCAACCAGATAACAAAACAAACCAGTTTCACCCGTCAGTGCTGTCCGCAGCAGATCTTATAGCGCTCCTCCGGGATACTCTTCATATTTTTGAAAACGGTTTCGCGATCTTCCAAACTGGCCACCTGATCGATGGCGGGATAGAGCGCCCGCTCCTCTTTTCTATTGTGGGAACCGAGTATGTCCAAGAGCGTTTGTTCCTCCTTGTCACTGTCAGGATTCTGCTCCGATACTTTGCTATGAATGGCCTCAAGCTGCTGCGCGATCTGGCGATGCTCCACTCGCATCACAACGGTCGGGCCTTCTTCGTGCCTACCGGTTTTCTTCTCCCACAATGGAAACAGTAGATCCTCTTCCCACACGATATGGCGTTGCAAGCCGAACTTGAATTCCTTGAACGCCTCCTTCGCCTTGGCGAAGTCAGACCGTTTGAACTGTTGAAAGGTCTTGAACAATTCGTCCAACCGGTCATGGTCTTGCTCATAAAACGCGGTGATGGTGTTCTGCTCACTCATGATGCCTCAATACGTTACGATTGCTCTCTGACTGTGAACTCCAAATGACAGGCCACACAGGCCTTCAGCACGTTGTTGAACTGCGGCAAGATCTGCTTCATGTCCCTGGTGGGAATGATCCTCGCCAACTC
>JAKDNQ010000074.1 GCA_030456405.1 Nitrospira sp. | reverse complement strand
ATAAACCCTCCCGCCCCTGTCACCAATAGTTTCTTCATGTTTGAATCTCCCTATAGATGTTTTCTATCTTTCCTACCACACCAAAAAATGGATTTGTCAGGATGTCCATTGAAAATTCCTGACTGGCTTCCATGGTTGTTTCACGCCGCCTTCTTTGTCGGAGCGGACTGCGGCTCCGCCTACTCAGCCTCGATGCTCGCCAGGACCTGCGCAATGTCTGCAAAGCCTTTTACGCGATTGCACTGCTGCTCGCAGTAGCGCAGCACTTGATGTTCCACTCTGTGCCGGACCAGGGAGAATTGGTCGCGCCGGAATTCCGTGTATGCCAAGATAGTCCCTCACAATCCCGCTAGACATTGCCATACTGATCGCGTCGGATAATTTGGTAGCCCTTGATGAGCTCTTCGATCCCCTCGCGTAGACTGTGCTGGGGCTTGAATCCTTTGGCTTCTATCCGTTGATTGCTGACAACATAGTTTCGCTGATCTGGATCCTTTCCGACCTCAGCAACCATCACACACAGCTCCGGCACAAACGTTCGAATCGCTTCGCACAATTCCATCTTGCTGAGGTTGGCATCACTGAGTCCCACATTAAACGGGCGGCCTTTCATCTGGCCATAATTCTCCAGCGCGTGCACAAACGCGTTGGCGCCATCTCGAACATGCAGATAGTTCCGCTTAAAATGCGGCTCGAATAAGATAAGGAAACGATCCGTCACGGCACGGTAGACGAAGTCGTTCACCAACAGGTCAAGCCGCATCCGTGGGCTCACGCCAAAGAGAGTGGCAAACCTGAACGTCACACAGTTGCCGGTGTCCAGCAATAGCGATTCGACCTCAACTTTGAGACGCCCATATAACGTGACCGGACGAAGGGGGGTCTCTTCGGTGCAGTAGATGTCGGACTGGCCGACTCCATAGCCACTGTTTGTCGATGGAAACACAAGCATTTGCTGATGGCTCAGAAGCTTGGCAATGTTTTTAATCGCCTCAAAATTGATCGCTCTCGCACTTTCCGGGTCACGCGCACAAATCGGCGCTCCAGTCAGGCACGCGAGGGGCAAGACCGCATCAGCCTTCCTGACCAGTTCTGACAGAAGCCGTTCATCTCGGACATCTCCGCGGACAAGAGTAAGCTTGCTGTGAATGCAACAATCCAACAACGAGGCTTGCTTGTACATCAAGTTATCGAGCACCGTAACTGTGTGCTCTTTGCTGAGCAGAAGAGGAACCAAAACAGACCCCACATACCCTGCTCCACCTGTCACGAGAATATTCACCGCCTGCCTCCTATTTTGTATTATTTGGTGTGCTGCAAGAGCCGTTCAACGTTGAACCAACTGGTTGAGCCTCGCTATCGTCCTTCTTCAATGCTAACCATGTGACAGTTCGATAAATGGCTGAATACTTTGGCCCGCTCGTACCTTCTCCGCGGCGGAGTAATCCTCTTCACGATCGAAGAGGATAATTTGACTGCCTGAAAACTCAAACTTGAAGGGGACATGGATCAGCATATTGAGCTTCTCCTTCACGTCGTTCTGCCTGTGCGGGGGAACGAACAATAGTAAGAATCCGCCTCCGCCCGCGCCAGTGATTTTGCCCCCAATGGCGCCTGCCGACCTTGCACATTCATAGAGCTCATCCACGTGCGAATTGGAGACTTTTGGACTTAAGCTCCGCTTGGCCTGCCAGGCCTCATGCAGTAATTCTCCAAAGCCCTCGATGCTATGGCTGCCGGTTAATACTGCAACGCCTTCTTCGACCAGATCCTTCATCATCCGGAGCTGACGCTTGCGCTCCTCAAGGTCATTCACAAAAGTGTCTGCAATGTTGGAGGCTGTACGTTTGACACCGGTATAGAACAACATGAGATGTGAGTTGAGCTCTGTCATACGATCCGAGGTAATCGTGATCGGTCGAACGGCAATTTCCCCATTCGGCAAGAAGCTCACGTGGTTGAACCCACCATATGCCGCAAGCACTTGGTCCTGTGATCCTACTGTCTCTTTGAGTATTTCTTGCTCCATACGGATACTTTCCATGGCCAGTTGCTGCTTATTCACCATCTGCCCTTTCAGCGCATGCAGGGCATGAAGAAGTCCGACGGTAAAAGAAGAACTCGATCCCATTCCGCTGCGAGCCGGCAAATCGCCGTCATGATGGATCTCAACGCCACGATCGATGTTTAAGAACCGTAAGCCCTCTCGAACGGCCGGGTGGGCAATCTCATCGAGCGTGTGGCAATACTCCATCTTCGAATAGATGACACAATATTTATGCTCAAAGAATGGGGGAAGATATCGACATGTAATGTAGCAATACTTGTCGATCGAGGTGCCGATCACCGTGCCGCCGTGCTTGCGATACCACGCTGGATAGTCCGTCCCCCCACCAAAAAATGAAATTCGAAAAGGAGTTCTGCTGATGATCATGGTCGCCTCCGCAATACCTCAAAGATGAATAGCGGCATCCCCAATCTGTCCCCTCTCAACTTCTGTTCGCAAATAATGCTCGTTCAATTAACTCGCACAGGATATGCTCCACTGCGAGATGTGCCTCCTGGATGTATTGAGTATCAACGCTTGGCACAGCAATCGTCACCTCGGCTATCTTCACCAAACACCCACCACTTCCCGTTAACGCGATGGTAGAGATGCTTACTACTTGGCCACCTCAACTGCGCGAACGACATTGGGAGAGTTCCCACTCGTACTGATTGCGATGAGGACATCTTCCTGTTTCCCCAACGCCTGCACTTGACGCGCAAACACACCTTCAAATCCGCAATCATTTGCAAAGGCCGTCAGGAAGGAGCTATCCGTTGTTAAGGCAACCGCCGGCAGTCCCGGTCGATCGAAGTCTTTGGTAAGGCGGCTGACAAACTCCGCGGCCATATGTTGGCAATCAGCCGCACTTCCTCCATTCCCACAAAGGAGTACTTTTCCTCCGGCACGAAATGCACGAAGAATCCTATCGGCTGCCAGATGGATTGACTCCAGACAGGTTTCAGCCATGCGACGTTTTATCTCGGCGCTGACGAGTAGGTGTGCATGAGCCTTTCGATGGGGATCAATGAATGGCTGCATAATATTCATCCTTCGTGCCTATTACTGAATGGGTCATTCAATCTTGATGTTCCGGAGAGACGACAGGGTGAATTCGTCTTGCGCACTCTCGTTTCCCTTATTTAGTGACCCTGCGTGGGCAAGAACCGGTCCGCCAACAGATAGGACTCAGGTGTGCCAATATCCAAGAGGCCCGCATCGCTCTCATATCCGTACAATCCTTGACCAATCCAGGCAGGAATCACTTCGTGTTCTAGCGAGACAGGAGTATTCGGACGAATAGTCTCGACTAACTCAGGACGCATCAGGTAAATCCCTGCGTTGATCCAGCTCGCCCCATCTTCACGTGATTTCTCTTCAAACCTCTGAATCTGGCCGTCAGGAAGAGCGTGGACGCGGCCATAGCGCCTCGCATCTGCGGCGTTGACGAGAACCATACTCGCCCGCGCCCCGCGACTTCGATGCCAATTCCAAAATGCTTCAAGGTCCACCGTGCAGAACGAATCTCCGTTCATGACGAGGACATGTTCGGACTGAAAGAGTGGCAACGCAAGTCGCAACG
The DNA here is from genome assembly GCA_030456405.1 of Nitrospira sp. The sequence continues at coordinate 5,724 of JAKDNQ010000074.1, read as the reverse complement.
CCCCCCCTGTGCCAAGTGGCGTCGCTTCTTGCGAGTACAAGAGTTGAAGGTCACCATAAAAATCGCCGTATTCCTGCTGCACTTGGCTTCCGAGGTATCCTGTGCATAGCACCACCTTCTTCATACCGACCGTTGCCAATTGCTCCAACAGATATGAGAGAAATGCGCGGCCTCTGACTTGCGCCAAGACCTTCGGCTGATCCGCCACAACAGAACGAAGACGAGTTCCCAACCCGCCAGCCAAGAGAGCAGCTGTTACATTATGAAACGGCTGTGATGTGCGGGAAGGGAGAGAACTTAGGCGTTTCATATGACAGTGGAATCACAAGGTAGAATTATCTGCCGGCAAAACCTACGCCTCTTTCTCGCGCCCCAGTTGCAAAGCATAAAAGCTGACTCTTAACGTTGGGACGCATTTGATAATCGAATTTATTTCTTCAGATATTCCCGAATTATGGCATCATGATCTTTTTGTAATAACGTTGGCCTTGCAGCCACAGGCTTTGGCAATAAGCGGTTGCAAATTTTTTGAATGCTATTTAGTTTCGGGCTGTATGCTGCGTTTATTTCATCCTGATTAAACGTTTTCTTCGAAAACACGTGCAACACGTTAGACAGGCTATAATAATTTACCTCATACTGCTTACATATTTGTTTAATTGAGTTTTTCGAAAAAAAACTAATATGCTGGCCTGCCAGCTCATCCCTGTACCACCAGTTTTTAAAATCCTTTACGTCATCGTTCAATTCAGTTGAAAAAACCAAAACGTCGCACTGCTTCAACAGTTTGGATATTGTTTCATGCGGATTCGGTAGATGTTCAACAACTTCAAATGCAGTAATTAAGTTATAATTACGAGTGAGTGAGCCCTCAAATCCTTCGGCAAACATGTTCTTGCAATAAATATCGTGCCAATAAAAATCGAAGCCTTTATCGCGCATTATCCTTACAAATACACCATAGCCCCCTCCGTAATCCATACATTCTTTCACTTCGTGATAATTACTCAATAAAAATGTTTCAACATTACTAGAAAAAAAGATGTTTCGCCATATTAACCCGATATCGCTTTTGGTAATAACGTCCGAATAAGATTTTTCAAGCCAGGTGGGTTCCTGGGTTTGAATAAATCCGCAATCCGTGCATTTAAAATAATTAATTTCCTCTTGCTCTTTAAATATCGGTGCAGTTAAAAATAACTTTGCTTCGCCATTGCAGATTTTACATGTTTCCTTGTGCATTAGAATTTCCTCATTATCATAGTGCCCCAACGTTACTCGAACAGTTCAGCTGTTTATCTGAACTGTGGTCGGTGTCTTCGATCACGGCTTGTGCAAGGAGGTGATCCAACGGCATTCGTGCAAACAGGGCAGGCTCAAGATCTGTTGCAATTCATAGATGGATGTTGTCAACGACTTGCTTGCCTTATACGCACGTGCCGCATCACATCCTAGTGCTCTTTCGAAGCGGTTACTTGTCGACCGAATTGCTTAGAGACGCTCTGAGGCTTTCGGAAACATAGCGCACTTCGTCGTAGGTCAAATTCGCTGACGTCGGAAGATTGATGCCATTCTTTGAAATGTGCTCCGCGATCGGAAAGCGTTCGTCGCCCGCGAGATCAACATACGGCGGTAAGGAATGCATGGGATACACAACCGGACGCCCTTCGACTCCTCGCTCCTTCAAGTCCCCAATCACCTGATCGCGACTGATTCCTTGATTCGGGTCGACCACGATTGTAAAAAATTGGTACACGTGCCGAGCCCAGGGTTTGACCAATTGCCAGGAGATCCCCGACAGGCCCTTGAGCGAGTCGCGATACCATGTGGCCAACTCGATCCGACGCGCGATATGCCAATCGATCATTTCCATTTGAGCGAGCCCGATAGCCGCTACGATGTTGGTCATTCTGTAATTATATCCAACAATCGGAAACCAGTACCGGCGGTTCTGATCCATGCCCTGTTCTTTCAGCATGCGAACACGGTTTGCGAGTTGCGCATCATTGGTCGTTACCATGCCCCCCTCACCGGTGCTCACTACTTTATTGCCGAAGAGACTGAACGTTGAAATGTGCCCCATTGACCCCACAGTTTTCCCCTTATAGAGAGCCCCAGTCGCCTCAGCCGCGTCTTCAAGGACAAAGAGTCCTCGCTGGGCAGCTAATTCAAGAATGGGGTCCATGTCGACCGCATGCCCATACAGGTGGACCACTATGATCCCCTTGGTTCGCGGAGTAATCTTGGCTTCAATACGGGCTGGATCGATGTTCCATGTCTCAGATTCACAGTCCACAAACACGGGGCGAGCCGCACAATAGGTCACTGCGTTGGCCGTGGCAACAAAGGTCAGAGTCGGTACAATGACTTCGTCCCCCGAGCCTACTCCGAGTGCGAGGAGAGCCAAGTGCAAGGCCACCGTGCCATTGGTGCAAGTCATCGCGTGCTTGGCGCCACAGAAGGCGGCAAATGCCTGCTCGAACTGATCGATGTATTGACCTCGGGAGGAGATCCAGTTCGTATCGAGGCAGTCAAGCACGTATTTCCTCTCGTTCCCTGCAAGTGTCGGCGCCGCTACGGGAATGAATCGTTTACCCATTTGCTTCAGAACTCCCTTCATTATTTCAATGTTAAACTCGCTTAGGTTCTCGCATCCAGTCCCATTGAAGCAGTGACCGATCTTCATCGGTCAGTGGATACCCACCCGCTCGTCGGTAGACTGCCCTGTATGCTTTCGCAGTTCTGATCAGATTGAAATCCTTCAGTCGTTGATACCCACGCATCTTCAGATCTTCACGAAACTCCTCATTGGTTGCCAGCTTTGCCAGTGCGTCGGCGATGGACTCTATCCGATACGGATCAAATAGTAGGGCGGCATCAAGCACTTGGCCGGGCATCGCCGTTGCGTCTGAAGAAGCCACAGGAAGGCCACTCGCCCATGCATCAAAAACTGGAAGGCTGCTGGCCTCAAATAGCGAGGGCATCACTAGGAATTCCGCGAGCGCGTAGAGTGCACGAATGTCTTCCTCCGACACAAAGCCCAGAAACTTTACTTGGGACTGAAGCCGGAGTTCTTGGACTCGTCGTTCCACATGAGGCCACCATTGTTTGTGCACCCCCCCGGTGCAGACCAGGCGAATTGTGAGCCCACGGGTCTCGCGGAGGGTCGCTATCGCTTCAAGCAATCGTATGTGATTTTTGTGCGGCCAAGTGACCGCGGGGAACAGTACAAACGGCAATTCCAATTGGTACTTCCGTTGCACTTGTGCCAGAGACTCGGCGGTTGGTCTGGAGGCACTCTCCATCGGAGCAGCTTCGGGAATAATTTGGATTTTATCCGGGCTGACATGATACTGCCGACCAATATCATCCTTAATCCATTGAGACCCTACGACAACAGTTCTGGCGAAGTGACACCCAGCCGGGTAAATCGTCTCTCGCCAGGCAATATCTTCGCGCGAAAAGAAATTAGGGAAATGAAGATGTTGGAGGTCATGCGGATTGTATATGGTAGGCAGCGCACAAACGCGATACCCCTGCGTCGGAAAATGGAGAACATCGCACTCAAGACTCTCATAGAAGCCATCAGAAATTGGAACCTCAGGCCAGTAACGAGGAGTATCCAATCGATCATGAACTCTTTTGGCTACCGACAATATAGGGCTGAGAATACGCTTTGCAATACTTGGTCTTCGGCATTCAGTTCGGTATTCAGTCTTGCAGGAAAATTTCTGGTTTGGCCCAAGGTAGGGAGACAGCCATTTCCGCTGCTCTTCATTTGCAATAACTATTGTATACTGCTCATCCCCATCGGCTAGCTCTCCCAGAGTGTGGATGAGAATCTTGACAGCCGAGGCAACACCGCCATTTATGCCGGGAAGAATCTCAACATCAATAGCGATTTTGAGACTCATCGGATGTACCCAGCCCAGACCGACGCTAAGAGCCTATCCTGCACGATCGAATTCATTGCCGCCCGCTCACGCATCACTCTGACGCATGCCGGTAAATCCCGGCTAATATGGGCTCGATCCTGATCCATCACCGAAACTTTACTAGCAGGCTGTTGACAACGTCCGCCAGCATCGTTCTCGCATCGCTCAGAGGCTCAACGTACGGCACAGAGTACGATTCCGCCTCTTCGCTCGCTGCGGCCTTGCTGGACGGCCTTTCTGAACAGCCTGCAAGCCATTGAGCTTCCATCGGTGATCTCGATCGTGGTGTCGTTTCCGGCGTCGTCATCCAGTTTGTCAACAAACTGCTAAGCAAACTTGAACCACACATTCAGCAAGAGATACACTATATGGCCAATTCAAGTCCCAGCACAGATCATCAACTTTATCCGAGCGTTTCACTGCAACAAACGGCACGCACTTTTCAAGTTGGCAGGACAACAACAAGGCCACCTGAGAATGGGCTTGACGGTAGATGCCGGACAACAACCGGTCCCCCACCTCATGTTTCCCACAATAAAATTGTTCATCGCCTTCTACTTTCTCAATGCAGCAGCGCCTGAATCCGTTCACCGACATACTCCGCGAAGGGCAGCGAGCAGGTGAACGCCGGGGAGACCGCATTCAGCACATGCATCGAATGTCGGTCACCTTCCAAAACAAAATCCATTTCGAGCTTGCGCTTTGTAATATCGACAAGTTGTGCTCGAATTCCTGGCTTTCCCCAATGCTGGTAATGCTCAAGTCTAACCCCTTCTACCAACTCACTGGCTAGTGAAACCATCTTCGACTTTGAATACTTTGCTACCTCCTTTAGCGCAAGCATTCTAAAATCGAAATTGGCATTCGCGAGCAAGCCCATACCCCGCAACGCCACCTCGAAAAACTCGCCCCAACGAAAATTCTCCACCCCGGCATACTGCTCTCTCCAGAGCCCGGGAATGGCAGTCGGTCCGATCTTAGCCTTCCCTCCGGCAGCGACGGTGAAGTGCACACCCAGGAACGGATTCTTCAAATCTGGCACAGGATAGATGTTCGTACGAATCGACCCAACCGGTTCGCTTGAATAGAGATAGAGTCCTTTAAAAGGCAAAATCCTATAGTGCTCGGAAAACCCATAATCGCGCGCGATTCGGTCTGCATAAAGCCCTGCGGCGTTCACAACATACCCGACATCATATCCGCCTTGGCTTGTTACGACACGCCCCTGAGAAGCACTCAGGTAACGGACTCCACAATGAAGCTGGACGCCTTCGTCAACCGCATCTTTCTTCATCGCCTGCATCACCTGAGTAGGGTCGACAGTCGATGTCGCAGGTGAAAACAATGCGCGCTCGCAGGTCTTGACCCGAGGCTCTATAGACTTGGCTTCTCTCTCGGATATCTCCTGTAGCGGAATCCCATTGGCCCGTCCCCTTTTGAGAAGCTCATCGAGTCCTGCATGATCGGCACAATCTTTGGCGACCACGAGCTTCCCGCATTTGTTCAAGGAAATCTTCTTCTCCTCGCAATACTCAGTCAACAAACGATTGCCATGCCAGGTAAGCTTAGCCTTGAGACTATTGGGCGAGTAATAGAATCCCGCATGCAGGACACCGCTGTTGCGGCCGCTTGCATGCAACCCACAATCGACCTCTTTTTCAAGTAGATGCACCGATGCATCGGGGAATGTGCGCCGAAGTCCGCGCGCAATGTTTAGCCCGATCACACCGCCGCCGATGACGAGAAAATCCGAACGCACCTCGCGTTACCAGGCCTTCCAAGACCAGAA
>JAKDNQ010000296.1 GCA_030456405.1 Nitrospira sp. | reverse complement strand
ATGTCGGCTTGGGAGGCCGTAATTTTACGGCCACGGAGAAACCCCGTGAGATAGGCGGTGGAGGGATAGGGTGTATTCAGCTGAGTGAGCGGAGGGATGAGCAGGAGAACGCGTGGGCCAATCATGGGCTCGACATACCATACTGCCGGAGGGGAATGCTACGCGGTCGGCCTTCACGAATCATCCTGGCTGGGAGAAGGATGAGAATAATAGTCTTGAATTGATGAGGGGGTCCTCGATATCCTCACGCTGCGGGAACATTTCTAACCGGGAGCATCTATGTCCAGCGCCAGCATCCTCTACAGCGACTTCAACTGTCCGTTCTGTTACGCGATGCACGAACGATTGCACGAGATGAATGTGCTTGCGCGCTGTGAATGGCGGGGCGTGCAGCATGCCTCGCATTTGCCTCGTCCGATGAAACCGTGGCAGGGCTCGTTGGGCACTGAACTGCGCCATGAAGTAGCGGTCGTGCAGCGGCTGGCGCCAGGTCTGCCCATTGCGCTTCCTTCCGGCAAACCGAATACGAGGCCGGCGATCGAACAGGCGGTGGCTCTCTTACAACGTGACCCGGCGCATGCGATGGCGTTTGTGCGTGAGACCTATCAGGCCTTTTGGTGTGAGAGCAAGGATATCTCTGACACGGAGGTGCTCAGGCAGCTGGTCGAGCAGGTGGGAGGCTCACCAGAAAGTGTGAGTGTAATCGACGGCGAGGATCGCCGGGTGGCTCAAGAATGGGAAGCAGCCTGGCATGCCACAGGCCAGGCTGGAGTTCCCCTTATTGTCTCGCCGGATCATTATCTCCTTGTAGGCTGTGCCCCCCTAGAAGATGTCCGGCGGTTTTTTGCTCGTTAGGCCACGTCCAGATTCATCACGTAGATCTGCAACTCCCGCCGTTGTTCTTCTTCCCGGCTCTTGAGGCTCTCGATATCTTTGCGCAGTTTCTCCAGATCGGTCTCTTGCTGGTCCAATTTCTTGACATAGCGATTATAGAGATCGGAGTTCTGTGGGAGCCGCTGCATGTTCTCGCGGATTCGAGCGTGCTCCGCCGTGATCTCGGCGGTGCGTTGATCCAGGCGCGTCCTGTGCCCGCATGTTTCATCCAGCGCACTGCGTAACTGCACCAAGCGTTGCAAAGCGTCTTTCACTTGTGGGCTCACTTCCTTTGCTCTCTGATAATGGACGATCTGATCGAGACCGCTATCCATCAAGAGGATCGATTCCTGGATCGGCAACGTTTCTTTGACGCGGAGCGTCGAGGTTTTCCCCGGATCGATCGAGACGCTGAATCGATACATGTCGCGCGTCCGTTCTGTCGGCTCTTTCGGCTCGGTAAGTTTCCAGTCTGCACGATAGGGTTGTTCGATCAATAGAGTCTTGGCTTTCGCGTCGCGGTTTTTTACGAGATAGGTCCGGTCCTCGACCAAACGGCGCGCGATGAGCATCGTACCTTTCTTCAGCGAGACTGTCGCCAGTTCTTGCGTGCCGCCTTCGAGTTTCGGTTCCACTTCGGTCTTGAGATCGAGCGCATAGCTGATCAGCCGGTCTTGTCCGGGAGGAAGATCCTCGATACGCGCATCGCCGGCATAGGTTCCGCTGTCGAAGAGCGTGATGGGACCTTGCATCAAATGAAGCGCCGACGTGTTTTTCAGCCGATACCCGTTCAGCGGGTGTTTCGCATTGACGGTCTGATTGTAGAGCGACACTTTCTGGCCCTGGAGCGTTTGGCCGATGATGGGCAGCAGCGCGCTGGTATGTTTGGCGAGGCTGACGGGCTGATCGATGCGATACTCGAACAACTCGCCCTTGTATTCGGCCATTGCCATGGAGACCACGCCTTCTTCCAAACTGCTCACCGCCATTTCAGCAGCGGCAGGCGCAGTCGGGACTTTGGCCGGATCACTTGAAAAACTTTGTGCCATCTTGCCGAGCAATCGTTCTTTCTTCATGTCGCTGCGGGCCGGTGAGGGAGAAGCCACCGCTTTGAGTTCATCCATGGCGTCTCCGTACGTCTGAGGTCTGAGATTGGCATAGATCTCTGGCTGGACAACCGGACGCGGATTATAGAGCGGTTGATACAGATCCATCGTGAAAGAAATAGGCCGTCCAGAAACAAGCGAGAGTGTGACGTTGCGCCAGTCCTGTGGGGTCTGATTCTCCACAATGGCCCAGCCTTGCATATAAGGCGATTTGTCTTCGTCCAAGACGAGTCGATAGGTGGTCTTCCAGACGGGGGTTTCCGTGAGATACGCGATACGGGCCTGGCGGTTCCCGGCGCCGTTGAAGGTAATCGAGACCGTTTTCTTCTGGGCGTCGTGATTCGCCGCGAGCGCGGCCAGCGCCTGGTGCAGTTCGGCATTCAACGCGGGATTGGTCAATTTGATGCGTTGAACGTTCGCCAGCGAAAGTGAGCGGAGCCCGTCTTCTGTCAGGAGCGTGATATATTCCTGCTCGATGACGCGGCGCTGCGAGCCCTCGCCGATGGACTCCGTTTTCTTCTCCACGCCCAGCAACGTGCCGGCGATGGGATTAGGCGCGGCGACTTCGACCGGTTCCCCGCGGACTTGAGTCAAAATCTGCCCCAGGGTCGGGTTGCCGTTCAGATTGACGCCGAAGTTTCCAAGTGTTTTGGTGACAGGATCCTGCGAACCGTAGGTGATAGTCGAGATCTTGCCGCCGCCAAAGTCTTGCACGACCAGACTTTTCAGCATGTCGTTGATCTGGGAAACGTTGAAGCGGAGATCGAGTTGTGCGTGATTGTTGAGAGACCCATCATGTTGAAAATATCCCACGCCGCTGGAATAGAGTACGATCTTCGAAAGCGGGAGTGCCGTCCCTTCGTCTGCCAGAACAGACCACGGGGACAGCAGGAATGAAACGAGGATCAACCGCATCACGAGGGCGTGACCGGAGTGAATCGATCGTGCAAACATAGTAGCCTCCATCGTAGGGTGTTGCACCAGGCCAAACAGGCCACGGTGATATGACTTATCCCGATCATGTCGTCAAGGGGCGGATCCTTTCAGCGACTGGGTGTTGAAAAAGACGCGGTTCTCACCCGCCCAACCCCGGCGCGCCTTGACGCGCCTTTCACCGGGCTTCGTTCTCGCATCGTTCAAACCCTCAACGTACCGCAGAGGGTACGCATCGGGCTTTCACTCGCTGCGGCCTTGCCTGGGAACAGCGTGTCTCGGCACGCCGGGGTTGGGCGGGTGAAAATCGTGGTCTTTTTGAACACCCAGGGGCTGTTTGGTCTCTCACTCCGAATTGTTCTCCGGTTTATCACATGATACTGTTTGATCCCATGGGCTACGAGGATGAGATTTTGATCGGACAAATCGTCAAGGCCTTCCGCGCAATTCGGTCATATCGTGGCTGATCGGTCTTCACATCTCCCTCCTGAGACGTCACCTTCCGATCCTCAACGGGAAGCCATGGTGGCCACGGCTGAATTCTTAGCTAAGATTCTTGATACGACTGTCAAAATTCCTGGCACACCTTTCTATGTCGGCCTCGATCCGTTGCTCGGATTGATCCCCGGAGTCGGTGACATGATCGCCAATCTTATCGGGACCGTCATCCTGATATTGGCTGCGCGGCTTTGCGTGCCGCAGATCGTCATCGCACGAATGAGCCTAAATCTCCTCATCAATGGAACGGTCGGCGCAATCCCTATCCTTGGCGATCTCTTTTCCATCTGGTTTCGGAGCCACGCGAGAAATGCGGATCTATTGAAGCGAGCCGCGGCTCAGC